>NZ_JBHTVQ010000011.1:98325-129818 GCF_042792855.1 Streptomyces sp. NPDC056600 | reverse complement strand
GAAGTCGACGACTTCCGTCCCGCCCCGGCCGGGCGTGCCCGCGTCCCCCGCGCGGGGGTCCCGCGTGCTGGGGTCCCGCGCGCTCGGGTCCCGTGTCCTAGAAGAGGGCGCGCGCCAGCGCGCGCCGCGCGGCGACCACCCGCGGGTCCTCGCCGCCGACGACCTCGAACATCTGCAGCAGCCGCACGCGCACGGCCTCCCGGTCGTCCCCGGCGGTCCGTCGCACGGTGTCGATGAGGCGCCCGAAGGCGTCCTCGACGTGACCGCCCACCAGGTCCAGGTCGGCCGCGGCGATCTGCGCCGCGGCGTCGGCCGGCTTTTCGGCGGCGTCCCGCCGCACGGCCTGCGGGTCCAGGCCCTGCACGCGCTCCAGGAGTTCGGCCTGGGCGAGGCCCAGCCTGGCCTCCTCGTTGCCCGGGTCGTCGGAGAGCACGTTGCGGTAGGCGCGGATCGCGCCGCCCAGGTCCCCCGCGTCCAGCGCCAGGGCCGCCGCCTCGAGCAGGGCGTCGTGCGGCCCCTCGGGCGCCGCCGCGACGGCGTCGGCGCGGCCGCCCGGCTCGGCCTCCGGGTCGACGGTCAGACCGGTCAGGCCGAAGCGCTGCTCGCCGACCGCGATCAGCTGGTCGAGGGTCTCGCGGATCTGCGTCTCCGGCGCGGCGCCCTGGAAGAGCGGCAGCGCCTGCCCCGCGACCACCGCGAAGACCGCCGGGATCCCCTGGATCCCGAACTGCTGCATCAGCATCTGGTTGGCGTCGACGTCCACCTTGGCCAGGACGAAACGGCCGTTGTACTCGACGGCCAGCCGCTCCAGCACCGGGCTCAGCTGCTTGCAGGGCTGGCACCACTCGGCCCAGAAGTCGAGGACGACGGGCACCTCGGTGGACTTCTGCAGGACGTCGCGCTCGAAGCCGGCCTCGTCGGCGTCGTACACCAGGTCGGCGGGGGAGACGGCGCCGGCGCCGCCCCGGCGGGCGGCCTCCGCCCGCGCCTGCTCCGCCTTCGCCTTGGCCTCCTGGGCCGCCTTCACGGCGGCGAGGTCGACCACTCCGCTCATGGACATGTTCCGTGGCTGCATGCGCCTATCCTCCCCCGTCGGCGCACCCCGGCGGAAACCGCCGGGAAACCTCTGCGGGAAGGGGCCGGAAACGGCCCCCGAAAGTGGCGTCGGGTCCCCACTCGACGCCGGATGTGGTTGTCGCTCGGCCGGATGGGACCCGGCTTTCGCTACGAGTCGTAGCGTAACCACCCTCCGGCCGCCCGCCCCACCACCCCCGGCGTGATCTGCCTCACGGCCGTATCGTCGTGTGTCATGCCCCGCAGCACGCCCGCACCCCGGACCGGCCGGCCCCGCAGCGCCGCCGCCGACGCCGCGATCCTCGCCGCCACCCGCGAGGCGCTGGTCGAACTCGGCTGGTCCCGGCTCACCCTGGGCGACGTCGCGCTGCGGGCCAAGGTCGCCAAGACGACCCTGTACCGCCGCTGGCCCGGCAAGAACGAACTGGTCGTGGACGCGGTGGCCGAACTCTTCGACGAGCTCGAACTCCCCGACCGCGGCAGCCTGGCCGCCGACATCGAGGGCGTGGTGCTGCGGTTCGCGGCCATTCTGGCCCGCCCCGAGGCGCGCAGCGGGCTGATGGCCGTGGTGGCCGAGTCGACGCTCGACGCCACGCTGCGCGAGCGCATCCGCACCTCGATCGTCGAGCGCCAGAAGCGACTGGTCCGCGAGGGCAAGGCCAGGGCGCAGCGCCGCGGCGAACTCCCGCCGGACCCGGACCCGGAGGCGGCCGACCGCTCCTTCGACCTGATCTTCGACGTGGTCGCCGGCGCCGTGGTGCACCGCAGCCTGGTGAGCGCCGGCCCGGTCGACGAGGTCTGGGCGCGCGACTTCACCGCCCTGCTGCTCGCCGGCCTCGGCTCCGGCCCCGCCGGCCGCTGACCCGGCGGGTATCGTCGCCCTCGTGCCGAAGCCGCTCAGTCTTGCCTTCGACCCCATCGCGCGCGCCGACGAACTGTGGAAGCAGCGGTGGGGCGGCGTTCCCTCCATGTCCGCGATCACCTCGATCATGCGCGCGCACCAGATCCTGCTCGCCGAGGTGGACGCCGTCGTCAAGCCCTACGGCCTGACCTTCGCCCGCTACGAGGCGCTGGTGCTGCTCACCTTCTCCAAGAGCGGGGAGCTGCCGATGTCCAAGATCGGTGAGCGCCTGATGGTCCACCCGACCTCGGTGACCAACACGGTGGACCGCCTGGTCCGCTCCGGGCTCGTCGCCAAGCGGCCCAACCCGGACGACGGGCGCGGCACGCTGGCGGGCATCACCGACAAGGGCCGCGAGGTGGTGGACGCGGCCACCCGCGACCTGATGGCCATGGACTTCGGCCTGGGCGCCTACGACGCCGAGGAGTGCGGGGAGATCTTCGCCCTGCTGCGCCCCCTGCGGGTGGCGGCCGGGGACTTCGAGGAGGCCTGAGCGGGCCGGTCCGCGAGGCCGGGGGCGCGTCAAGATCGCGCAAAATCCGCAGTTACCCTCGTAGGCATGAGAAAAGCCGTGCTGACCCGTTACCGCGTGATGTCCTACGTCACCGGTGTGCTGCTCATCCTTCTGTGCCTCGGCATGGTCGGCAAGTACGTGCTGGACCTCGACGGCGCCGCCGGCTTCACCACGGCCGTGGGCTTCGCGCACGGCTGGCTGTACGTGGTCTACCTGGTCTTCGCCTTCGACCTGGGCAACAAGGCCCGCTGGAAGATCGGCAAGCAGGTGCGGGTGCTGCTCGCGGGCACCATCCCCGTCGCGGCGTTCGTCGTCGAGCGCAAGGTCACCCGCGAGCTGGAGCCCAAGGTGTCCGACGGCGCCACGCCCGCCGCCGCCAAGGTCTGACCCTCCCCGAGGCCGCGCCCGTCCCGGCGCGGCCTTCTCCTTCCGCGGGCCTCGCGGAGCGGGCGCCGCCCCGTCCCGCCCCGTCCCGCCCCGTCCCGCCAGGCCCGACAGGGCGAATCCGGTGGCGCCCCGGCACGGCGCGACCGCCCGGCGTCGACATTTACTAGGACGTCCAAGTAACTTGTAGGCATGGACGCTGAAGCCATCGAGGAGGGCCGCCGTCGCTGGCAGGCCCGGTACGACTCCGCGCGCAAGCGGGACGCCGACTTCACCACGCTCTCCGGAGACCCCGTCGAGCCGGTCTACGGCCCGCGCCCCGGTGACGTCTACCAGGGGTTCGAGCGGATCGGCTGGCCCGGTGAGTACCCCTTCACCCGTGGCCTGTACCCGACCGGCTACCGGGGCCGCACCTGGACCATCCGCCAGTTCGCAGGCTTCGGCAACGCCGAGCAGACCAACGAGCGCTACAAGATGATCCTCGCCAACGGCGGCGGGGGACTGTCCGTGGCGTTCGACATGCCGACGCTGATGGGCCGCGACTCCGACGACCCGCGCTCGCTGGGCGAGGTCGGCCACTGCGGCGTCGCCATCGACTCCGCCGCCGACATGGAGGTCCTCTTCCAGGACATCCCGCTGGGCGACGTCACCACCTCGATGACCATCAGCGGCCCGGCCGTCCCGGTCTTCTGCATGTACCTGGTGGCCGCCGAACGCCAGGGCGTCGCCCCGTCGGTGCTCAACGGCACGCTGCAGACGGACATCTTCAAGGAGTACATCGCGCAGAAGGAGTGGCTCTTCGAGCCGGAGCCCCACCTGCGCCTGATCGGCGACCTGATGGAGTACTGCGCCGAGCGCATCCCGGCCTACAAGCCGCTCTCGGTCTCCGGCTACCACATCCGCGAGGCCGGCTCCACGGCCGCGCAGGAGCTGGCGTACACGCTGGCCGACGGCTTCGGCTACGTCGAGCTCGGCCTCAGCCGGGGCCTGGACGTCGACGTCTTCGCGCCCGGCCTCAGCTTCTTCTTCGACGCCCACGTGGACTTCTTCGAGGAGATCGCGAAGTTCCGCGCCGCCCGCCGCATCTGGGCCCGCTGGATGCGCGACGTGTACGGGGCGAAGACCGAGAAGGCCCAGTGGCTGCGGTTCCACACCCAGACCGCCGGCGTCTCGCTCACCGCCCAGCAGCCGTACAACAACGTGGTCCGCACGGCCGTGGAGGCCCTGGCCGCGGTGCTCGGCGGCACCAACTCGCTGCACACCAACGCCCTCGACGAGACCCTGGCGCTGCCCAGTGAGCAGGCGGCGGAGATCGCGCTGCGCACCCAGCAGGTGCTGATGGAGGAGACCGGCGTCGCCAACGTGGCCGACCCGCTGGGCGGCTCCTGGTACGTCGAGCAGCTCACCGACCGCATCGAGGCGGACGCGGAGAAGATCTTCGAGCAGATAAGGGAACGCGGCCTGCGCGCCCACCCCGACGGCAGGCACCCGATCGGCCCGATCACCTCCGGCATCCTGCGCGGCATCGAGGACGGCTGGTTCACCGGGGAGATCGCCGAGGCGGCCTTCCAGTACCAGCGGTCGATGGAGAAGGGCGACAAGCGGGTCGTCGGCGTCAACGCCCACACCGGCTCGGTCACCGGCGACCTGGAGATCCTGCGGGTCAGCCACGAGGTGGAGCGCGAGCAGGTGCGGGCGCTGGGCGAGCGCCGCGCCGCCCGCGACGAGGCCGCCGTGCGGGCCTCGCTGGACGCGATGCTGGACGCGGCCCGCTCCGGGGCCAACATGATCGGACCGATGGTCGAAGCGGTCCGAGCCGAAGCCACCCTGGGCGAGATCTGCGACGCCCTCCGCGACGAATGGGGCACCTACACCGAACCCCCCGGCTTCTAACTCAGGTGTGCGCCCGTTTTTCCACGCTCCAGCGTGAATTACGGGCACGCCCAAGGGGGGCTTGCCCCCCTTGGGCGGGTGGGGTCAGTTGGGGGTGTCGGCGCCGAGGTGCAGGACTCGGACCATGTTGGTGGTGCCGGGGACGCCGGGGGGCGAACCGGCGGTGATCACCACGACGGAGCCGGGCTCGAAGCGGTTCAGTCGCGTCAGCTCCTGGTCGACCAGCTCGACCATCTCGTCGGTGCTGTTGACGAACGGCACCACGTGCGGCTCCACGCCCCAGCTCAGGCAGAGCTGGTTGCGGGCGGACTCCTCGGTGGTGAAGGCGAGGATCGGCTGCGAGGCCCGGTAGCGGGACAGGCGGCGGGCGGTGTCACCGGACTTGGTGAAGGCGACCAGGCCCTTGCCGCCGAGGAAGTCGGCGATCTCGGCCGCCGCGCGGGCCACCGAACCGCCCTGGGTGCGCGGCTTCTTGCCCGGCACCAGCGGCTGCAGGCCCTTGGAGAGGAGCTCCTCCTCCGCGGCCTGGACGATGCGCGACATGGTGCGGACCGTCTCGATCGGGTACGCGCCCACGCTGGACTCGGCGGAGAGCATCACCGCGTCCGCGCCGTCCAGGATCGCGTTGGCCACGTCGGAGGCCTCGGCGCGCGTCGGACGGGAGTTGGTGATCATCGACTCCATCATCTGGGTCGCCACGATCACCGGCTTGGCGTTGCGCCGGCAGAGCTCCACCAGGCGCTTCTGCACCATCGGGACCTTCTCCAGCGGGTACTCCACGGCCAGGTCGCCACGGGCCACCATGACGCCGTCGAAGGCCGCCACCACGGCCTCCATGTTGTCCACCGCCTGCGGCTTCTCCACCTTGGCGATGACGGGGACCCGGCGGCCCACCTCGTCCATCACCTTGTGGACGTCGCGCACGTCGTCGGCGTCCCGGACGAAGGAGAGGGCGACCAGGTCGGCGCCCATCCGCAGCGCGAAGCGCAGGTCGTCGACGTCCTTGTCGGACAGCGCGGGGACGTTCACCGCGGTGCCGGGCAGGTTGATGCCCTTGTGGTCGGAGATCACTCCGCCCTCGATGACGATGGTGCGCACCCGCGGGCCCTCGACGTCCAGGACCTTGAGCTCGACGTTGCCGTCGTTGATCAGGATCTGGTCGCCGCGGTTCACGTCGCCGGGCAGGCCCTTGTAGGTGGTGCCGCAGATCGACTTGTCGCCGGGCACGTCTTCGGTGGTGATGGTGAACTCGTCGCCCCGCACCAGCTCCACGGGACCCTCGGCGAAGGTCTCGAGGCGGATCTTCGGGCCCTGGAGGTCGGCGAGCACGCCCACCGGGCGGCCGGTCTCCTGCGAGGCGGCACGGACCCGGTCGTAGCGGCCCTGATGTTCCTCGTGGGAGCCATGGCTGAAGTTGAAGCGGGCGACATTCATCCCCGCCTCGATCAGCGCGACCAGTTGTTCATGGGAGTCGACCGCGGGGCCGAGAGTACAGACGATCTTCGAACGGCGCATGGAAGCGATCCTATCCGTTTGTTTCGCAGCGGAATAAATACCCGGCGGTAGCTTGCCGGCGGCCCCCGCCCTCAGGGTCTCCGCCGGGCGCCCGTGACCAGCTCGTACGTCTCCGCGGCGATCTCCAGTTCCTCGTCGGTGGGCACCACCGCGACCGCCACGGGCAGGTGCGGGGGTGAGACGATCCGGGGTCCGTCGGCGCGCGCGGAGTTGAGCCGCTCGTCCACGGCGAGGCCGAGACCTTCCAGCCCTTCCAGGGCCGCGGCCCGCACCGGGGCGGAGTTCTCGCCCACCCCCGCGGTGAAGGCGACCACGTCCACCCGGCCGAGCACCGCGTAGTACGCACCGACGTACTTGCGCAGCCGGTGCACGTAGACGTCGAAGGCCAGCTTCGCCGCCTCGTCGCCCTCGTCGACCCGGCGGCGGATCTCCCGCATGTCGTTGTCGCCGCACAGCCCCACCAGGCCGGACCTCTTGTTGAGCAGGACGTCGATCTCGTCGGCGCTCATGCCGCCCACCCGCATCAGGTGGAAGACCACCGCCGGGTCCAGGTCCCCGGAACGGGTGCCCATGACCAGGCCCTCCAGCGGGGTCAGCCCCATCGACGTCTCCACGCACCGCCCGCCGCGCACGGCGGAGGCCGAGGCGCCGTTGCCCAGGTGCAGCACGATGACGTTCACCTCGGCCGGGTCCTTGCCCACCAGCTTCGCCGCGGCGCGCGAGACGTAGGCGTGCGAGGTGCCGTGGAAGCCGTAGCGGCGCACCCGGTGCCGGTCCGCGGTCTCCACGTCGATCGCGTAGCGGGCCGCCGCCTCCGGGATCGTCGAGTGGAAGGCGGTGTCGAAGACGGCTACCTGAGGGAGGTCCGGGCGCAGCTTCTGGGCGGTGCGGATGCCGGTGAGGTTGGCCGGGTTGTGCAGCGGGGCGACGGGGGAGAGCCGCTCGATCTCGTTGACCACGGCCGTGTCGATCAGCGTGGGCTCGGTGAACCGCTTGCCGCCGTGCACCACCCGGTGGCCGACGGCGGCCAGCTCCGGGGAGTCAAGGCCCAGGCCGTCGCGGGCCAGTTCGTCGGCGACGGCCTCCAGCGCGGCCACGTGGTCGGGGACCGGGCCGGTGGTCTCCCGGGTGCGCTCCTTGCCCTGAGGGCCGTTGACCAGGGTGTGCTTGATGCGTCCGGACTCCTCGCCGATCCGCTCGACGAGGCCCACCGCCAGCCGGGAGCGGTCGGCCATGTCGAGGAGCTGGTACTTCACCGAGGACGAGCCGGTGTTGAGGACGAGGACACGGGTGGCGGTCATGACCGGCTCCCCTTCTGCGCGCGGTCGGTCTCTTCGGGGGTGGGGGCGGGGATGGTCTCTTCGGGGGCCGCCGTCGCGCCGGGGGCGGGGACGGTCTCTTCGGGGGCCGCCGTCGTGCCGGGGGCGGGCGCCGTTGCGGCTCCGGGCGCCGGTTGCTGGGCCTGGACGGCCGTGATGGCCACGGTGTTGACGATGTCCTGGACCAGGGCGCCCCGGGAGAGGTCGTTGACCGGCTTGCGCAGGCCCTGGAGCACCGGGCCGACGGCGATGGCGCCGGCCGAACGCTGGACCGCCTTGTAGGTGTTGTTGCCGGTGTTGAGGTCCGGGAAGATCAGCACGGTCGCCTGGCCGGCCACCTGGGAGCCGGGCAGCTTGGTCGCCGCGACGGTGGGCTCCACGGCGGCGTCGTACTGGATCGGCCCCTCCACCGGCAGGTCGGGACGCCGCTCGCGCACCAGCTCGGTGGCCCGCCGGACCTTCTCCACGTCGGCGCCGGAGCCGGAGGCCCCGGTCGAGTAGGACAGCATCGCGATCCGCGGCTCCACCCCGAACTGGGCGGCGGTCTCCGCCGACTGCAGGGCGATGTCGGCGAGCTGGGCGGCGTCCGGGTCCGGGTTGACCGCGCAGTCGCCGTAGACCAGCACCCGGTCGGCCAGGCACATGAAGAAGACCGAGGAGACCAGCTCCGCGTCCGGCCGGGTCCGGATCACCTCGAAGGCGGGACGGATGGTCGCGGCGGTGGAGTGCACCGAGCCGGAGACCATGCCGTCGGCGAAGCCGTCCAGCACCATCAGGGTGCCGAAGTAGTTCACGTCCGAGACCACGTCGTGGGCCAGGTCGAAGGCGACGCCCTTGTGGGCGCGCAGCGCGGCGTAGCGGTGGGCGAAGGACTCGCGCAGCTCCGAGGTCTGCGGGTCGATCAGCTCGGCGTCGGCGATGTCCAGGCCCAGGTCGGCGGCCTTCTTGCGGATCTGCTCGGCCGGCCCGAGCAGCGTCAGCTCGCAGACCCCGCGGCGCAGCAGCACCTCGGCGGCGCGCAGCACCCGCTCCTCGGTGCCCTCCGGGAGCACCACGCGGCGCTTGTCGGCGCGGGCCCGCTCGATCAGGCCGTGCTCGAACATCATCGGGGTCACCCGGCCGCTGCTGGGCGCGGAGACCAGGGTGCGCAGGCGGGCCACGTCGACGTACCGCTCGAAGAGGCCCAGCGCCGTCTCCGCCTTGCGCGGGGTGGCCGCGTTGAGCTTGCCCTCCATGGTGAACAGCCGCTCCGCGGTGGGGAAGCTGTTCTCCCGCACGGACAGCACCGGGGTGCCGGGGGCCAGCCGCGCGGCCAGCGCCATCAGGTCGGGGTCGGGCAGGATGCCCAGGGTCAGCACCACGCCCGCGATGGGCGGCGAGCCGGCGCTGTGCGCGGCCAGCGCGCCCATCACCAGGTCGGTCCGGTCGCCGGGGGCGATGATCAGGCAGCCGGGGGTGAGCGCCTTGAGCAGGTTGGGCAGGGTGGCGCCGCCGAAGACGAAGCCGAGCGCGTCCCGGGCCAGGCCCGCCGCGTCGCCGAGCAGCACCTGGGCGTCCAGGGCGTGCGCGATCTGACCCATGGTGGGCGCGGAGAGCGCGGGCTCGTCGGGCAGCACGTAGCCCGGCAGGCCGTGGCGCTTGTCGAGCCGCCGCTCGAGCAGTTCGGCCACGGCGTCGCGGTCCTGCGGGGCGACCCGGTTGGCGATCATCGCGAGGACGTCGCAGCCGAGGTTCTGGTAGGCGCGGCAGGCGTTGCGGGCCTCGTCGGCCACCGCCTCCGCGCTCTGGCCCCGGCCGCCGACCACGCCGATCACCGACGCGCCGAACTCGTTGGCCAGCCGGGCGTTGAGCCCCAGCTCGTCGGGCAGGTTGGCGCCCGCGAAGTCGGTGCCGAGGACCAGGACCACCTCGTAGGCGTCCGCGACGGCGTGGAACCGGTCGACCAGGGCGGTGACGAGCTCGTCCAGACCGCGCTCGGCCTGCAGGGCGGTGGCCTCCTCGTAGGACATGCCGTACGCGGTGGCCGGGTCCTGGCCGAGCCGGTAGCGGGCCCGCAGGAGCTCGAAGAGGCGGTCGGGGCCGTCGTGCACGAGTGGGCGGAAGACGCCGACGCGGTCGACCTGACGGGTGAGGAGTTCCATCACCCCCAGGTCCACGACCTGGCGGCCGTCGCCGCGGTCGATGCCGGTCACGTACACGCTGCGCGTCACGCGGGGGTCTCCGTTCCTGTGCCTTCGGTGCGCCGGCGCACCGCCGCCGCCGTGCTGGTGTTCCCGTTCCGGTGCCTCTGGGCCAGCCTGTCAAACATCGTCCCCGGCCGGGTACCGGGGGGCCGCGCGGCTACGCCGGGCGGGTGTGCCGGCCCCGCGTCCGCGCCCTGTTCGCCCCGTGTCGGCCGGGCGGGGCGAGCAGGACGCGGGCGGGGCGGCGCCCTCCCTGCCGGGCCGTCCGGACCGGGCCGGCGCGCGGGGTCCGGCGGGGCGTGGAACAATCGGGGCCCGACGGAAGAGGCGAGACGCGGGAGCGGCATGCGCATCGGAGTTCTTACCGCCGGCGGCGACTGCCCCGGCCTCAACGCGGTGATCCGTTCCGTGGTGCACCGCGCCATCTCCCAGTACGACGACGAGGTCATCGGTTTCGAGGACGGCTACGAGGGTCTCCTCGACGGGCGGTTCCGATCCCTCGACCTGGACGCGGTCAGCGGCATCCTGGCGCGCGGCGGCACGATACTGGGCTCCTCCCGGCTGCCCCGGGCCCGGCTGCAGGAGGCCTGCCGCGAGGTCCGTGAGACCGCCAACCGGTTCGGCATCGACGTGCTGATCCCGATCGGCGGCGAGGGCACCCTGACGGCCGCCAGCATGCTCGCGGAGGCCGGCATGCCGATCGTCGGCGTGCCGAAGACCATCGACAACGACATCTCCTCCACCGACCGCACCTTCGGCTTCGACACGGCCGTGACGGTCGCGACGGAGGCGATGGACCGGCTGAAGACCACCGCCGAGTCCCACCAGCGGGTGATGGTCGTCGAGGTGATGGGCCGTCACGCGGGCTGGATCGCCCTGGAGTCCGGCATGGCCGCCGGCGCGCACGGCATCTGCCTGCCGGAGCGGCCGTTCGACCCGGCCGACCTGGTCGAGATGGTGCAGGCGCGGTTCGCCCGCGGCAAGAAGTTCGCGGTGATCTGCGTGGCCGAGGGCGCCCACCCGGCCGAGGGCAGCATGGACTACCGCAAGGGCGAGATCGACCAGTACGGCCACGAGCGCTTCCAGGGCATCGGAACCGCCCTGGCCCGCGAGCTCGAGCGGCGGCTGGGCAAGGAGGCCCGCCCGGTCATCCTCGGTCACGTCCAGCGCGGCGGCACGCCCACGGCCTACGACCGGGTCCTGGCGACCCGTTTCGGCTGGCACGCGGTGGAGGCGGCGCACCGCGGAGTCTCCGGCATGATGACCTCGCTGCGCGGCACCGAGGTCGTGATGGTGCCGCTGGCCGAGGCCACGGCCGAGCTGAAGCACGTGCCCAAGAGCCGCATGGAGGAGGCCGAGTCGGTCTTCTGACCTCTCGGTCGCCGGGCGGGCGGACCGTCAGGCGTTCGCCCGGACCGCCTCCCAGAAGTGGTCCACCGCGTGGGAGGCGAACAGCTCCGGATCGGGTGCCGCGGTGTGCTCGGCGCGCAGCCGGCGCAGGGCGATGTCGACCACCCGGCGGTCCAGGGAGGCGGTGCGGGCCACCGCGCGCGCCGGTCCGGCCCCCCGCGAGGTGAATGTCTCGCGCAGGAGCAGTGAGAGTTTCGCGTTGCGTCCGCTGACCGCCACCAGGTCGGACCGGTCCAGCCGGAACAGTCGGCGCAGCTCCTGGGTCGGCCGGTCGGCGCCACGCCAGACGTTCTCCTGCTCCATGCGGAGGTAGGCGAGCACGTCCATGCCGATCGCCGCGGCCACCTCCTCCGGCGTGAGTCCGCGGGCCAGACGGTGCTCGCGCAGGGTGCGCGGCCGGCCCGCGAGGTCGGCGGGGGAGCACCAGAGCATCCCGGCCAGTCCGGCCAACTCGTCCCTGCTGGGCAGCAGTTGGCCTTTCTCCCAGGCGGTGACCAGTTCCGGCGTCACATGGCCCAGGCCGAAGGCGGTGCGCATCCCGTGGGCGATCTCCTCGGGGCCGAGCCCGAGGGCGGTACGGATGCGGTGCGCGGCGGCGGCGTCGAAGGCGGGGGAGGGAGATCTGTGCACGATGCAGACGGTAGGGCGGCACGATTCCGCTCACCACCGCTTGCTCACATCTGATTACTTTACGTGAAAATCTGACGACTCCTGTGCCGTCGGAAAGCCGTCCGGCAGCTGAATGCCATGTGCAAGCATCGTCGGACACTTTTCCCCGACAGAGCTGTCAAGGAGGCCGTCCATGACCGGCGCGACCATCCCGGGTCAGGCGGGACCCGACGTGAAACCCCGGCGGGACCGTACGCATTTCCTCTATCTGGCGGTCGTGGTGGCGGTGGTCCTCGGCATCGTCCTGGGCCTCACGGCTCCCGACGTCGCCAAGGAACTCAAGCCGATAGGCACCGCGTTCGTCGGGCTGATCAAGATGATGATCTCGCCGATCATCTTCTGCACCATCGTGCTCGGCATCGGTTCGGTGCGGAAGGCGGCCAAGGTCGGCAAGGTGGGCGGCCTCGCCATCGGCTACTTCGTGACGATGTCCTTCGTCGCGCTGGCCATCGGCCTGGTCGTCGGCAACGTCATCCACCCGGGCGGCGGCGTGGAGCTCACCGAGGCCGCCAAGGGTGTCGGCCAGGAGCAGGCCGCGGCCGGCAGCGAGACCACGATGACCGACTTCCTGCTGGGCATCATCCCGACCACCCTGGTCTCCGCCTTCACCGAGGGCGTCGTCCTGCAGACCCTGCTGGTCGCCCTGCTGGCCGGCTTCGCGCTGCAGACCATGGGCCGCTCCGGCGAGCCGATCCTGCGCGGCGTCGAGCACATCCAGCGGCTGGTCTTCCGCATCCTCGCCATGATCATGTGGGCGGCCCCGGTGGGCGCCTTCGGCGCCATCGCGGCGGTGGTCGGCGAGACCGGCGTCGACGCCCTGAAGGCGCTGGCGGCCATCATGATCGGCTTCTACCTCACCTGTGCCCTGTTCGTGCTGGTGGTGCTCGGCACGCTGGTCCGGGTCGTCGCCAAGGTCAACCTGTTCAGCCTGCTGAAGTACCTGGGCCGCGAGTTCCTGCTGATCTTCTCGACCTCGTCCTCGGAGTCGGCGCTGCCGCGGCTGATCGCCAAGATGGAGCACCTGGGCGTCAGCCGCCCGGTCGTCGGCATCACCGTGCCGACCGGCTACTCCTTCAACCTCGACGGCACGATGATCTACCTGACCATGGCCTCGCTGTTCATCGCCGAGGCGATGGGCGACCCGATGACGGTCGGCCAGCAGATCACCCTGCTGCTCTTCATGATGGTGGCCTCCAAGGGCGCCGCGGGCGTCACCGGCGCGGGCCTGGCGACGCTGGCGGGCGCCCTCCAGTCGCACAAGCCGGACCTGGTCGACGGCGTCGGCATGATCGTCGGCATCGACCGGTTCATGAGCGAGGCGCGCGCCCTGACCAACTTCGCGGGCAACGCGGTCGCCACGCTGCTGATCGGCACCTGGACCAAGGAGGTCGACAAGGACCGGGTCCAGCGGGTCCTGGCCGGCGAACTGCCCTTCGACGAGCGCACGCTGCTCGACGGGCACGAAGGCCACGACGGCGGGCACGACGGCGGCCACGACGCCTCCGCCGGGACGGCCGGACCGCCCGCCGCCTCCTCCGGCGACGACAAGGCGCTCGCCAGGTCCTGACGCCGTCGCCCGACGTCACGGCGCACGGAAAAACCCCCGGGGAATTGTCTCCGGGGGTTTTCGTCGTCTATCTTTGTTCATTCGCGACTTAATTCGGAAAGTCACGAAAAAGTGCACTGAGCAGAGTATATCCGGGCGGGAGCGGCATTGTCAAACACGGCACATTCACACGACGGCGGGGACGACGAATTCCACGACCTCGAATTGCGGCGCGAGCAGGAATTCGTCGACGGACTCCACGCGCACGTCGAGGCGCTGCGCGCGGACGCGGACCGTGCCGTCCAGGAGGCGCTGGCGCAGGAGGACACCACGCGGCAGGGCCGGCTGGAGCGGGACATCCTGGTCGCCGAGCGGTCCGGGCTGCTCGCCGCCCTGGACGCGGTCGACAGCGCGCTGTGCTTCGGCCGGATCGACCTCACGGGCGGCGCCACCCACCACATCGGCCGCATCGGCATCCGGGCCGACGACGAGGAACGCACCCCGCTGCTGATCGACTGGCGCGCCGAGGTGGCGCGGCCGTTCTACCTGGCGACCGGCCACACCCCGATGGGGCTGCGGCGCCGCCGCCACATCTCCAGCGAGGGCCGCACGGTCACCGCGCTGCACGACGAGATCCTCGACCTCGGTGACACCACCCGCACCGGCCACGAGGACCCCACCGGCGACGCCGTGCTGCTCGCCGCGCTCAACCAGGCCCGCACCGGCCGGATGGGCGACATCGTGCGCACCATCCAGGCCGACCAGGACCGCATCATCCGCGCCCCGCACCAGGGAGTGATGGTGGTCGAGGGCGGGCCGGGCACCGGCAAGACCGCGGTCGCCCTGCACCGCGCCGCCTTCCTGCTCTACGAGCACCGCGAACTGCTGGCGCGGCGCGCCGTGCTGATCGTCGGCCCGAACCCGGCCTTCCTCGGCTACATCGGCGAGGTGCTGCCCTCGCTGGGCGAGACCGGCGTGCTGCTGGCCACCGTGGGCGAGCTGTTCCCCGGCGTCACGGCGACGGCCGCCGACACCCCGGCCGCGGCGGCGGTGAAGGGGCGGGCGGAGATGGCCGAGGTGCTGGAGCGCCTGGTGCGCGACCACGAGCGGCTGCCCGACCCGGTGCTCGCCGTCGAGCACGACCGGCAGGTGGTGATGCTCGACGAGGGCCTGGTGCGGGTCGCCCGCGACCGCGCCCGCTCCACGGGGCTGCCGCACAACCTGGCGCGGGAGTACTTCGAGGGCTACCTGCTGAACACGCTCACCGAACTGGTCGCCGAGCAGATCGGCACCGACCCGTACGACGGGTCCAACCTGCTGGACGACAGCGACGTCTCGGCGATCCGTGACGAACTGGCCGACAACCCGGCCGTGTGGGACGCGATCGACGAGCTGTGGCCGGTGCTCACACCGCGGCAGGTGGTGGCCCGGCTGCTGGCGGAGCCGGACGGCTACCTGCCGCCCGAGGACGCCGAGGCGGTGCGGCGGCCGGTGACCACCGGGTGGACGGTGGCCGACGTGCCGCTCCTCGACGAGGCGGCCGAACTGCTCGGCGAGGACGACCGGGCGGCGCGGGACCGGGCGGCGCGCGAGCAGCGGGCCCGGATCGCCTACGCGCAGGGCGTGCTGGACGTCGCCTACGCCTCGCGCACCTACGAGTTCGAGGACAAGGACGACGAGGACGCGGAGGTGCTCGGCGCGCAGGACATCATCGACGCGGAGCGGTTCGCCGAGCGGCACGAGGAGGCCGACCACCGCAGTGCGGCGGAGCGGGCGGCGGCGGACCGGACCTGGGCGTTCGGGCACATCATCGTGGACGAGGCGCAGGAGCTGTCGCCGATGGTGTGGCGGCTGCTGATGCGGAGGTCCCCGACGCGGGCGATGACGCTGGTGGGCGATCCCGCGCAGACCGCGGAGGCGGCGGGAGTGGGGTCCTGGGAGCGGATCCTCGCCCCCTACGTCGAGGACCGGTGGGAGCACACGCGGCTGTCCGTCAACTACCGGACGCCCGCGGAGGTCATGGAGGTCGCGGCGGCGGTCGTGCGGGCGGGCGACCCCGCGTTCGAACCGCCGCGGTCGGTGCGGGAGACGGGGGTCCGGCCGTTCGCCGTCGCGGCGGGCGGTTCCGGCGAGCTGCCGGGGGCCGTCGCCTCGGTGGTGGGCGACCTCGCCCCCGAGGAGGGGCGGCTCGCGGTGATCGCGCCGCGGGAGCTGCACGGGGAACTCGGCGAGGCGCTCGGGGTTCCGGTCACGGGGGTGCCGGACCTGACCCGGCGGGTCGTGCTGGTGGATCCGCGCGGGGCGAAGGGGCTGGAGTTCGACTCCGTGGTGGTGGTCGAACCGGCCTCCTTCGGCCCGAGCGACCTCTACGTGGCGCTGACCCGTGCGACCCAGCGGCTCGCGGTGGTGCACACGGACGCGCTGCCGGCCTCGCTGGCCAAGTCCGGGGCCCTCGACCGCAAGTGACGCCGTGACGGGGGCGCGGCGGGGGTGAGGAGGAGGTCCGACTCCGGCGGGGACTCGGGCGTGGCTGACGGCTCCGTTCCGGGAGGTCTCCGGAGCCGAGCCGTCGCCGTACCCGGGGCCACCCTGCCGGTGGCCCGTCCGGCCGGTGCGGCCCGTGCGGCCGCTCAGCCCTGCCGGTGGCGGGCGTAGTGGCGCCGCACCTTGGCGCGGTTGCCGCAGCCGGACATCGAACACCAGCGGCGCGTCCCGTTCTTCGAGACGTCGTGGAAGTGCAGCACGCACTCCGGGTTGGCGCACGCCCGGATGCGGTCGGGCCGGTCCGCCAGGAGGCGCAGCCAGTCGGCCGCCGCGGCCCAGGCCGGCAGCCAGGCCGGATCGTCCACCTCGACCGTGGTGCCGGGTCCTTCCGCGCGCAGGACATGGCGCACACAGCCGTGCGCCAGCACCTCGTTGAGGGCGGCCACCGACGCGGGCGACGGGTGCGCGGGGTCGGCGGCCGCCAGGTCCAGCGCGGCCCGGGCGGTCAGAAGGGCCGCACGGGTCGTCCCGTCGGGAGCCACGACCGCTCCGTCGAAGCGGTCCCCCTGCGCGGCCAGCCAGATGTCCGTGCCGGTCAGGTCGTCCAGCAGGTCGTGGAGGCCCTCGTCGTCGATCCAGCGGGTGTTGAGGAGGTCGACGGCGAGCGGTTCCCCGGTCAGCGGCCGGGGGTCCGGCGACGACGCGCCGGCCAGGTCGTCCTCGTTCGTCCCCACGGCCGGCTCCTTCGCGTCTCGGGTCTCTCGGACTCCCGCCGAGCATAACCGGTCATCCGGGCATGACCAGTTGACCCGTCGCTGACTAACCGTTAACTTCACCTTCAGTGGTTACGAGATCGGCTCGGAACCTCGTACGAAGGCGTGTGATCAGGCATGGGGAAGTTCGCGAGCTTGCAGACGGGCCACGTCGCACTGAACGTCACCGACCTGGAGCGGTCCCTCGGGTTCTACCGGGAGCTCTTCGGGTTCGACGTGCTGGAGGAGGGCAAGGACGGAGACCGCCGCTGGGCCCTGCTCGGCCGTGACGGCCGGCTGCTCGTGGCGCTGTGGCAGCAGAGCGAGGGAGGCTTCGCCGCCGACCGCGCGGGCCTGCACCACCTGTCCTTCCAGGTGGAGAGCGTCGAGGAGGTCGAGGAGGCCGAGCAGGCGCTGCGGGCGCTGGGCGCCGAGTTCGCCTACGAGGGTGTCGTCCCGCACGGCGAGGGCGCCGCCTCCGGCGGCATCTTCTTCACCGACCCGGACGGCATCCGGCTCGAGATCTACGCGCCCACCGGCGCCGACCCGTCCGCCGCACCCGTCGCGGGCGCGCCCACCTGCGGATTCTTCTAGACCAGCCGTCGACACGCGGCGGCAGAGCGGCAGAAAGGAAGACGTCGTGTCCGGCTACCACCCCGGCGAACTCGCCGTGCAGGAGCGGGCGGGACTCGCCGCCCAGGCGGCCTTCTCCCTGGGCGGCATCGGCGACACCGTCCCGCCCGTGGCCCGTGCGTTCCTGTCCGAGCAGCCGATGATCGTGCTGGGCGCGGCGGACGAGGGGGGCCGGATGTGGGCGACGCTGCTCACCGGACCCGCGGGGTTCCTCCGGGTCCCCGATCCCCGGACGCTGGTCGTCCGGGCGTCGCCGCCGGAGGACCCGCCGGCCGCCGTCTTCGCGGACGGCCGGACGGCCCGGGTCGGCCTGATCGCCCTCGAACCGGCCACGCGCCGCAGGATGCGGCTCAACGGCCGTGCCCGGCGCGACGGCGACGAGATCCGCGTCGCGTTGGACCAGGTGATCGCCAACTGCCCGAAGTACCTGACGAAACGGGAGCTGGAAGGCCGCGCGGACACCCGGCCACGCGCCGCGGTGACCACGGCCGCGCTCAGCGCGGCGCAACAGGCCGCGATCGCCGCCGCCGACACCTTCTTCGTCGCCACCGCCTCCGGGCGCGGCGACGCGGACGCCTCGCACCGGGGAGGCGACCCCGGCTTCGTCGAGGTGCTGTCGCCCACCCGCCTGCGCTGGCCCGACTACACCGGGAACGCGATGTTCCTGACGCTCGGCAACCTGCACCTCAGGCCGGAGGCAGGACTGCTGTTCCCGGACTGGGAGACCGGTGCGCTGCTCCACCTGACCGGAACCGCCCGCACCGTCTGGGAGGAGGGCGGAGCGGACCGGTACCCGGGCGCCCAGCGGCTGGTGGAGTTCTCCGTGGCCGAGGTGCGGGAGGTGGCCGAAGGCTCACCGCTGCGGTGGTCGAAGCCCCGGTACTCCCGCTTCAACCCGCGGCCCCGCCTCGCCCCCGCGGACTCCCGCCCCGGCCCGTCGGCCGACGGCTGATGCCCGCACCGGACCGTCCCTCCGCCCTGTCCCTGTCCCTCCGCCCCAGCCCTGCTACCGACCGGAGCCGCCGTCATGCGCGTCACCGTGAACACGGACCTGTGCCAGAACCACGGGCAGTGCGTCTTCGCCGCGCCCGAGGTCTTCGCCTTCGACGAGGACGAGACCCTCGTCCACCAGGAGCACCCGGACGAGGCGGAGCGGGGGCGGGCCGAGCGGGCCGCCGCCCTGTGCCCCGTACGCGCGATCACCGTCGCGCCCGCGCCGTCGCCGGTGGCGCCCTGATGCGCGCACCCCGGCGGGTGGTCGTCGTCGGAGCGTCGCTGACCGGGCTGCACGCGGCGCGGACGCTGCGGGCAGCGGGCTGGACGGGCTCGCTGACGATCGTCGGCGCCGAACCTCACCCGCCCTACGACCGCCCTCCGCTCTCCAAGGAGGTACTCGCACGCGAGGAGGAGCCCGAGCTTCCCCGGCTGCCGCTCCCGGCCGACCTGGACGCCCGGTGGCTGCTGGGCCGCCGGGCCGTGGGCCTGGACGTCCGCGAGCGCCGCGTGTCGCTGTCCGACGGCACGGCGCTCGACTACGACGGACTGGTGATCGCCACCGGTGCGCACGCCCGTACCCTGCCGGCCGGCGGCCCCACGCTGCCGGGAGTACTCACCCTGCGCGGCTGGGACGACGCGCTCGCCCTCCGGCGCCGGCTGGAGGCAGGCCGCTCCCTGGTGGTGGTGGGCGGTGGCTTCCTCGGCTGCGAGATCGCGGCGGCGGCCCGGGCCCGTGGCACGGCCGTCACCTTGGTGGAAGCAGCGGAGCAGCCTCTGGCGCGGGCGCTCGGCCGGGTGGCGGGCGCCTTCGTCGCGGGCCTGCAGGAGGAGGCCGGGATCAGCGTGCGCACCGGCACCCGGGTCACCGGGTTCCGCGCGGCCGCCGACGGTTCGCTGTCGGCGGCGGACCTCTCGGACGCCTCCTCGGCTCCCGCGGACACCGCGGTCGTCGCGCTCGGCGGGATTCCGGCGACCGGGTGGCTGGAGGGCTCCGGTCTCCTGCTGGACGGCGGCGTCCGCTGCGACTCCTCCCTGCGCGCCCTGCGCGGCGACGGCTCCCCGGCCGCCGGTGTCGTCGTGGCCGGGGACGTGGCCGAGGTGCGGTACGCCTTGGCCGACGGCGCCCGGACGACGACGGGGCACTGGGCCGACGCCCTGGCGCAGGGCGCCGCCGCCGCGTCGACCCTGCTGCACGGGGAGGCGGCCGGTCCCTACGACACCGTGCCGTCCTTCTGGACCGATCTGCACGGCGTCCGGCTCCGGTCGGTGGGCCTGCCCTCGCTCGCGGACGAGGTGAGGGTCGTCGAGCACGACCCGGCAGGACGACGGCTGGAGATCGCCTACCACCGCCGGGGGAGGCCGGTCGGGGCGCTGACGGCCGGCCGGACATCCCGCCTGGCCGCCTACCGCGCCGAACTGGCCGCCGTCGCGCGGCAGGTGGGAACCCCGGTGGGATGACCGGACGCACGACGGAACGCCTGGGACAGCGCCGGGCCGGGTGCCCGCACCGTACGGAGTGCGGGCACCCGGCCCGGCCGCGCTCGGCCCGTCCCTGCCGCGCTCACGCCGGGGCGAGCCACACGGTCGACAGCGGGGGCAGGGTGAGGCGGAGGCTCGCGGGGAGGCCGTGCCAGGGCTGCGGCTCCGGCTTCACGGGGGCGGCGTCGCCGGTGGGGGAGAGGCCGGAGCCGCCGTAGCGCGCCGCGTCCGTGCAGAGGACCTCCGTCCACGCGGGGACGTCGTCGGGGACCCCCACCCGGAAGCCCTCCCGCACCACGGGGGAGAAGTTGCACACCGCCAGCAGCGGCGACCCCTCCGCGTCGTACCGCAGGAACGCCAGCACGTTGTCCCCCGCGCCGTCCGGCAGCACCCACCGGAACCCGTCCGGGGAGACGTCCCGCTGCCACAGCGCCGGCGTCCGCCGGTACACGGCGTTGAGGTCGCCGACCAGGTCCCGCACCCCGCGGTGGTCGGCCGCCGCCCCGTAGGACGGGTCGAGCAGCCACCAGTCCGGGCCGTGCGCCTCCGACCACTCCGCGCCCTGCGCGAACTCCTGTCCCATGAACAGCAGCTGCTTGCCGGGGTGGGCCCACATGAAGCCCAGGTACGCCCGCAGGTCGGCCCGCTGCCGCCACCAGTCGCCCGGCATCTTGGACACCAGGGACCGCTTGCCGTGCACCACCTCGTCGTGCGAGATCGGCAGTACGTAGTTCTCGCTGTACGCGTACACCATCGAGAAGGTGATCCGGTCGTGGTGGTACGCCCGGTGCACGGGGTCGCGCTCCATGTACTCCAGCGAGTCGTGCATCCAGCCCATGTTCCACTTCAGGCCGAAGCCGAGCCCGCCGAAGCCGGACGGGCCGACGTGGTGGGTGGCGCGGGTGACGCCGTCCCAGGCGGTGGACTCCTCGGCGATGGTCACCACCCCCGGGACCCGGCGGTAGACGGTGGCGTTCATCTCCTGCAGGAAGGCCACCGCGTCCAGGTTCTCCCGGCCGCCGTGCTCGTTGGGCGTCCACTGCCCGTCCTCGCGGCTGTAGTCGAGGTAGAGCATCGAGGCGACGGCGTCCACCCGCAGGCCGTCGATGTGGAACTCCTCGCACCAGTAGACGGCGTTGGCGACCAGGAAGTTGCGCACCTCGCGCCGCCCCAGGTCGAACTCCAGCGTCCCCCAGTCGGGGTGGGCGGCCCGCTGCGGGTCCGGGTGCTCGTACAGGGGGCGGCCGTCGAACTCCGCCAGCGCCCAGGCGTCGCGCGGGAAGTGCGCGGGCACCCAGTCCATGATCACGCCGATGCCGGCCCGGTGCAGGCTGTCGACCAGGTACTTGAAGTCGTCCGGGGTGCCCATCCGGGCCGTGGGGGCGTAGAAGCCGGTGACCTGATAGCCCCAGGAGCCGCCGAACGGGTGCTCGGCGACCGGCATCAGCTCGACGTGCGTGAAGCCGAGCTCCGCGACGTAGGCGGGAAGCTGCTCGGCGAGCTGCCGGTAGCCGAGGCCTGGCCGCCAGGACGGCAGGTGCACCTCGTAGACGGACAACGGCGCCTCGTGGGCGGGAACCGCGCCGCGCCGCTCCAGCCACTCCTCGTCGCCCCACGCGTAGTCCGAGGAGGTGATCACGGAGGCGGTCGCGGGCGGGCACTCGGTGCGGCGGGCCATCGGGTCGGCGCGCAGGGTGCGGCTGCCGTCGGGGCGGGTGATCTCGAACTTGTAGAGCTCGCCCTCGCCGACCGCGGGGACGAACAGCTCCCAGACGCCCGTGGCGCCCAGCGAGCGCATCGGGAAGCCGGTGCCGTCCCAGTAGGCGAAGGTGCCGGTCACCCGTACGCCGCGGGCGTTGGGCGCCCAGACGGTGAAACGGGTGCCGGTGACGCCCTGGTGGACCATGGGCTCCGCGCCGAGGGCCTTCCACAGCTCCTCGTGGCGGCCCTCGCCGATCAGGTGGAGGTCCAGATCGCCGAGGGAGGGCAGGAAGCGGTAGGCGTCCTCGGTCTCGTGCGTGCCGCTCTCGTAGCCGACCAGCAGCCGGTAGGCGGGCACCCCCTGGTCGTCGGGGAGCCGGTCGTGGGCGAGCGGGAGGCGGCCGGAGAAGAAGCCGTCGCCGTCGTCGTGGAGGTCGGCACGCAGCCCTTCGGCGACCACGGTGACCGAGCGGGCGTGCGGGCGCAGGGCGCGGACCACCGTGCCGCCGTCGGCCGGGTGGGCGCCGAGCACGCCGTGCGGGTCGTGGTGGGTGCCGGCCAGCAGCCGCTCGCGGTCCTCGGGCGGACACGGAGCGGGGACCACCTCCAGCGGCGCGGGGCGCGGCACGGCGGCGGGCGGCCCGTCGGGCCGGTCGTCGACGGGGCCGCGCTGCTGCGGTGGCCTGGCGGCCGGCGTCCTGCGGACGGCGGCCGCCCGCTCCCGGCCGGAGGTCGGACGGGTGGACGGTTGGCTGGGGTTCACCACAGGGGGCCTCCTCGGGGGGAACACACGACGGTCCGACGCGTGAGGCGGTACAGGATCAGGCCGTACGGGACCAGACGGAACGTGGCCGGGCGGGACGGGATCAGACGGAACGTGGCCGGGCGGGACGGGATCAGGCGGATCGTGGTCAGGCGGGACGGGATCAGACGGAACGTGGCCGGGCGGGATGGGATCAGACGGAACGTGGCCGGGCGGGACGGGATCAGACGGAACGTGGCCGGACGGTACGGGCCAGGCGGATCGTGGCCAGGCGGGACGGAGCCGGACGGTACGTGGCCGGACGGCACGGGGCCAGGCCGGTACGGGATCAGGGCGGCGCGGGATCAGGGCGGCGCGGGCCCGGCGGGCCGCGGCCGGGGGCTCACGGGACCGCTCCGGCGGCCCCGGCGGCCAGGCGCTGTATCGCGGCCAGCGGCACCCGCAGCCAGTCTGGCCGGTGCCGGGCCTCGTAGACCACCTCGTAGACGGCCTTCTCGGTCTCGCAGGCCCGCAGCATCACCGGGTCGGTGCGCGGGTCGTGGCCGGACGCCTCGGCGTACCCGGTGCAGAACGCGGACCGGCAGGCGTCCGCCCAGCCCGGCGGCCAGGGGCTCCCGGAGTGCGCCGCGTAGTCGAAGGACCGGAGCATCCCGGCGACGTCCCGCACCGCGGGCTGCTCCAGGCGCCGCTCGGCCAGCGGTCGCGACGGCTCGCCCTCGAAGTCGATCAGCGACCACTCGCCGTCCGGGGTCCGCAGGCACTGGCCCAGGTGCAGGTCGCCGTGGATCCGCTGGGCGGTCCAGGTGCGCCCCTCCGAGGCCAGGTCGGCCAGCGCGGTATAGGCGGAACGCAGACCGTCCGCGTACGGGAGCAGCGCGGGCACCGCGTGGACCGCGGCGTCCAGCCGGTCGCACATCCCCTCGACCATCTGCGCGAGCTGGGCCCGGCCCAGGGTGACGGTGGGCAGGGCGCGGGCCAGCGAGAGGTGCACCTCGGCGGTGGCGCGGCCCAGGGCACGGGCCTCGCCGGTGAAGTCCCGGTCCTCGGCCAGCCGGGCCAGCGCCAGCTGCCAGCCGTCGTCGGCGCCGCGCAGGAAGGGCTGCAGGACCGCCAGCACGTACGGCTCCGACTCGCCCGGCAGATGGGCGGTCAACCAGCCGGCCGGCGCGGGCACCCGGGCGCACCCCTCGCGGGCCAGCGCCAGCGGGAGCTCCAGGTCCGGATTGACGCCGGGGGTGACCCGGCGCAGCAGCTTGAGGATCAACGATTCGCCATAGATTACCGAGGAGTTGGACTGCTCCGAGGTGACCAGCCGCGGCGCGGCGTCCAGAGGTAACGGTTGCTCACCCTCGCGTTCGAAGCACAACCCACCGACCCGGGCACGGCTGCGCAGCGCCTCCAGCAGCAGCCCGGTGGCGCGCGGGTCGTGCAGCGCGTCGTAGACCGTGGTCCCGGCGAACGGGCCGTGGTGCAGGTGCCCGATCAGCGCAGGGGCCAGGTGGGGCGGCAGGGTGCGGCGGACGCCGAGGAGCAACTGGTAGCAGTCGCCGGGATGTCGTCCCGCGCGGACCAGCAGGTGCAGCAGCCCGGGCTGGTTGCCGGTGGCGGGCAGCGGCAGCAGCTCGGTCTCGGCCACCACGGTCAGGTGGGAGAGCGCGTTGCCCTTCCCGGCGAACCAGCGGCGGCGGGGCAGCCACTCGAGCAGCAGCGGCTCCAGCGAGACCGAGAGGTCCTGCGCGGGCAGGGTGGAGCGGGCGGGGGCGTACGGCGAGGCTTCCGACATGGCGGCGCGTCCTTTCCCCTTCGGGACGGGGGAGCGGGTGTTTTCGCGTGCCCGTCGCGAGGCGGCCGAAACCGCCTCGCGACGGAACTGGCCGGTTACGCCGGGCCCTTGTCGGCCGGGTCCTCACGGAGCCGGAACCAGTAGAAGCCGTGGCCCGCCAGGGTCAGCAGGTACGGCAGGTCGCCGATGGCCGGGAAGCGGACCCCGCCGATGAGCTCCACCGGGTGCAGGCCGGTGAACTCCCGCAGGTCCAGCTCGGTGGGCTGGGCGAAGCGGGAGAAGTTGTGCACGCACAGCACCGTGTCGTCCTCGTACTCGCGCAGGAACGCGAGCACCGCCGGGTTGGACGACGGGAGTTCGGTGTACGCGCCCAGCCCGAAGGCCGGGTTCTGCTTGCGGATCTCGATCATCCGGCGGGTCCAGTGCAGCAGCGACGACGGCGACGCCATGGACGCCTCGACGTTGGCGACCTGGTAGCCGAAGACCGGGTCCATGATGGTCGGCAGGTAGAGCCGGCCGGGGTCGCAGGAGGAGAACCCGGCGTTGCGGTCCGGCGTCCACTGCATGGGGGTGCGCACCCCGTCGCGGTCGCCGAGCCAGATGTTGTCGCCCATCCCGATCTCGTCGCCGTAGTAGAGCACCGGCGATCCCGGCAGCGAGAGGAGCAGGGCGGTGAACAGTTCGATCTGGTTGCGGTCGTTGTCGAGGAGGGGCGCGAGACGGCGGCGGATGCCGATGTTGGCCCGCATCCGCGGGTCCTTGGCGTACTCCGCGTACATGTAGTCGCGTTCCTCGTCGGTGACCATCTCCAGGGTCAGCTCGTCGTGGTTGCGCAGGAAGATCCCCCACTGGCAGTTCTGGGGGATCGCCGGCGTCTTCGCGAGGACCTCGGACACCGGGTAGCGCGACTCGCGGCGCACCGCCATGAAGATGCGGGGCATGACCGGGAAGTGGAACGCCATGTGGCACTCGTCGCCGCCGGAGGCGAAGTCGCCGAAGTAGTCGACGACGTCCTCCGGCCACTGGTTGGCCTCCGCCAGCAGCACGGTGTCCGGGTAGTGCGCGTCGATCTCCTTGCGCACCCGCTTCAGGAACTGGTGCGTGGCCGGCAGGTTCTCGCAGTTGGTCCCCTCCCGCTGGTACAGGTAGGGCACCGCGTCGAGCCGGAACCCGTCGATGCCCAGGTCCAGCCAGAACCGCAGCGCGGAGATGATCTCCTCCTGCACCGCCGGGTTCTCGTAGTTGAGGTCCGGCTGGTGGGAGAAGAACCGGTGCCAGTAGTACTGCTTGCGGACCGGGTCGAAGGTCCAGTTGGACGTCTCGGTGTCGACGAAGATGATCCGGGCGTCCTGGTACTGCTTGTCGTCGTCGGCCCAGACGTAGTAGTCGCCGTACGGGCCGTCGGGGTCCTTGCGGGACTCCTGGAACCACGGGTGCTGGTCGCTGGTGTGGTTCATGACGAAGTCGATGATCACGCGCATGCCGCGCTGGTGCGCGGCGTCGACGAACTCCACGAAGTCGGCCAGGTCGCCGAACTCCGGGAGCACCGACGTGTAGTCGGAGACGTCGTAACCACCGTCGCGCAGCGGCGACTTGAAGAACGGCGGGAGCCAGAGGCAGTCCACGCCGAGCCACTGCAGGTAGTCGAGTTTGGCGGTGATGCCCTTGAGGTCGCCGACGCCGTCGCCGTTGGAGTCCTGGAAGGAGCGGACCAGGACCTCGTAGAAGACGGCGCGCTTGAACCAGTCGGGATCCCGGTCGCGGGCGGGGGTGTCCTCGAACTTGTCCGGGACGGGCTCGTTGACGATCATGTGGTGGGTGACCCTCCGATCTGCGGTGAGGACGGTCGCAGGGCCCCGCCGCCACCGGCGCCGACGGTCAGCACATGTGCTCCCCCGGGTCCGAGGCGTACATAGGCGTCCCTGCCCCAGTGATAGGTCTCGCCGGTGAGCTCGTCGCGCACCGGTACCGACTCGTGCCAGTCCAGGCCGAGTTGCGGCATGTCCAACGACACCGTGGCCTCCTGGGTGTGGTGCGGGTCCAGGTTGGCCACCACCAGAACCGTGTTCGAGCCGTGCCGCTTGGAGTAGACGATCACTTCGTCCTTGTCGGCGTGATGGAAGCGCAGGTTGCGCAGGTGGCGCAGGGCGGGGCTGCCGCGGCGGATCTCGTTCAGCCGGGCCAGCAGGGGGGCGATGGTGCGTCCCTCCCGCTCGGCGGCCTCCCAGTCACGGGGGCGCAGCTGGTACTTCTCCGAGTCCAGGTACTCCTCGCTGCCCTCGCGCACCGGGGTGTTCTCGCAGAGCTCGTAGCCCGCGTAGACGCCCCAGGCGGGGGAGAGGGTGGCCGCCAGGACCGCGCGGACCTCGAAGGCGGGCCGGCCGCCCTGCTGGAGGTAGGCGTGCAGGATGTCGGGGGTGTTCACGAACAGGTTCGGACGCAGGTACGGCGCCGTCTCCCCGCTCAGCTCCGAGAGGTAGTCGGTGAGCTCCTCCTTGGTGTTGCGCCAGGTGAAGTACGTGTACGACTGCTGGAAACCGGTCTGGGCGAGGGCGCGCATCATCGCGGGGCGGGTGAAGGCCTCGGCCAGGAAGACGACGTCGGGGTCGGCGGCGTTGATCTCGCCGATGACCTTCTCCCAGAAGACGACCGGCTTGGTGTGCGGGTTGTCGACGCGGAAGATCCGCACCCCGTGGTCCATCCAGAACCGCAGGACGCGCACGGTCTCCTCGACCAGGCCCGGCATGTCCTGGTCGAAGGCGATCGGGTAGATGTCCTGGTACTTCTTCGGCGGGTTCTCCGCGTACGCGATCGACCCGTCCGGGCGGTGGTGGAACCACTGCGGGTGCTTCTCGACCCACGGGTGGTCCGGGGAGCACTGCAGCGCGAAGTCCAGCGCGATCTCCAGCCCCAGTTCGGAGGCCCTCGCGACGAAGGCGTCGAAGTCCTCGATCGTCCCCAGGTCCGGGTGGACCGCGTCGTGCCCGCCCTCCTGCGAGCCGATCGCCCACGGCACGCCGACGTCCCACTCGTGCGCGGAGAGGGTGTTGTTGGGGCCCTTGCGGTGGGTGCGGCCGATGGGATGGATCGGCGGGAGGTAGACGACGTCGAAGCCCATCGCCGCGACGGCCGGCAGCCGCTCCGCGGCGGTGCGGAAGGTGCCGCTGACCGGCGGCCCGTCCTGCGGCACCACGGCGCCCTCGGAACGTGGGAAGAACTCGTACCAGGAGCCGTACAGCGCCCGCTCCCGCTCCACCAGCAGCGGCAGCGGGTCGGAGGCGGTGACCAGTTCACGCAGCGGGTGGCCGTCCAGGGCGGCGGTCACCTCGGGGGCCAGGGCGGCCGCCAGGCGGGAGGCCACCGGGCGTTCCTCGTCGCGCAGGGCGTCCACCGCGGCCAGCACGGCCCGGCGGGCCGTGCCCTCGGGGACGCCCTCGGCGGCCCGCTCGTGGAGGCGCGCGCCCTCCTCCAGCACCAGGTGGGTGTCGATGCCGGCCGGGATCTTGATGCGGGCGGCGTGCCGCCAGGTGCCCACCGGGTCGCTCCACGTCTCGACGAGGAAGCTCCAGCGGCCGGTGCGGTCGGGGGTGACGGCGGCGGCCCACAGGTCGGTGCCGGGGGCGACCTCGCGCATCGGCGTCCACGGGCCGGGTGTGCCGTCCGGGTCGATCAGCACCACGTTGGCCGCGACGGCGTCGTGCCCCTCGCGGAAGACGGTGGCGGTGACCTCGAAGCTCTCGCCGGCCACCGCCTTGGCGGGACGCCGTCCGTCGGCCACGCGGGGACGGACGTCCTCCACGGGTATGCGCCCCACGGTCGCCGCGGGGGCGAGGGGGCGCGGGGACCGGGCGGGGGTCCTGCGGGAGGGGGGTGTCTTCTCCGGCGCCGGGGCGGTCCCCGCGGGCGCGGTGTCCGCGGCCGGGGCCTTGGCGGTGTCCTTCGCGGGGCCCTTGGCCGCCGGGGGCTTCTTCGAGGACCTGCCCGGCGCCTTGCCGGTCGCCTTGCCGGGCGTCCTGCCCTGGGCCTTGGCGGGGGCCTTCCGCGAGCCCTTCATGTCCTTGCCGTCCTTGCCGCTGCTGCTGTCCTTGCTGTTCATCGGGTTCCGGGTCGTGTCGGAGGGTTCGTCCTCACCGGGATGGGCGGCGGCCCGGCCCTCCGCCGTGCCGTCCCCGGTGGGGCCGTGCTGCGGGGCGGGATCCTCCGGTGGGGTCGCGCCCTGGGCGCGCGCGGGCGGGGTGTGCGCGGGGGCGGCGCCGTCGGACGCCGGGGCGTCGCGCGGTGGCTGCGGCCGGGGACGGGTTGCGGCGTCCGGCTCCTGCGGACGGGCCGTCGGACGAGATGTGGCGGGCATGACCACTCCTCCGCGTCAACGTGGGTGGGCGGATGGGGAGATGCTGATCGGGTGGTGCGGGAGGAAGGCGAGGGTGGTTCCCGCGAGAGCCACCGAACGGGGGGTACCGGGGGAGCCTTCCCACCCTCTTCGGGTGAGCAATCCGGCGCTTTGTTAACTACTCATGCGTATCCGGGAGCACAAGACCGGTCTCGTACCCGATCGCTACGATCCGGACTTGTACATCCATCGACGTATTCCCCCCTGAGCGGCGGGTATTTCACCCGGCCGCGCCGCGTGTCGTGCGCCGTATGCCCCGGCGGCACGCCGGTGAACCCGCGCGCCGTGGTTGATCCGTCCGTACGCGGATACCGTCAGGGGTGACGACGGGGACGCATTCGTGCGGATGTGTCCCCCATTTTTTTCCGCACGCCCAGCCGAGGTGGAAACGTGAAGGCGATCCGTCGATTCACCGTCCGTCCCGTCCTCCCCCAACCCCTGCGGCCACTCAGCGATCTGGCGCGAAATCTGCGCTGGTCCTGGCACGCCGGGACCCGGGACCTCTTCCGGTCCGTGGACCCCGAACGCTGGGCGGCCTGCGGCGACGATCCGGTGCGATTGCTGGGCAGCGTCCCGCCCGCCCGGCTCGCCGAGCTGGCCCAGGACGGAGAGTTCCTGGCCCGGTTGTCCGCGGCCGCCGAGAACCTGGCCGAGTACACCGGCGGGCCCCGCTGGTACCAGGAGCAGTCCGGCTCACTGCCCGCGGCGGTGGCCTACTTCTCACCGGAGTTCGGCATCACCGCGGCCCTGCCGCAGTACTCCGGCGGCCTGGGCATCCTGGCCGGTGACCACCTCAAGGCCGCCAGCGACCTGGGCGTCCCGCTGATCGGCGTGGGACTCCTCTACCGGCACGGCTACTTCCGGCAGTCGCTCTCCCGCGACGGCTGGCAGCAGGAGCACTACCCGGTCCTCGACCCGCACGAGCTGCCGCTCACCCCGCTCGCCCGGCCCGACGGCTCCACCGCCCACGTCTCGCTCGCCCTGCCCGGCGGCACGTCGCTGCGGGCCCGGATCTGGGTCGCCCAGGTCGGCCGGGTGCCGCTGCTGCTGCTCGACTCCGACGTCGAGGACAACGGCGCCGGCGAACGGGGCGTCACCGACCGTCTGTACGGCGGCGGCAGCGAGCACCGGCTGCTGCAGGAGATGCTCCTGGGCATAGGAGGTGTCCGGGCGGTGCGCGCGTACTGCGAGCTCACAGGCCACCCCGCACCCGAGGTGTTCCACACCAACGAGGGCCACGCCGGCTTCCTCGGCCTGGAGCGCATCCACGAACTGGTGACCGACGGACTGGACTTCGACTCCGCGCTGGAGTCGGTGCGGGCCGGCACGGTCTTCACCACGCACACCCCCGTCCCGGCCGGCATCGACCGCTTCGACCGCAACCTGGTCGCCCGGCAGTTCGGGCAGGACGCCGAGCTGCCCCGCGTCGACGTCGACCGGGTGCTGCGGCTCGGCGCGGAGACCTACCCGGGCGGCGACCCGGGCGTCTTCAACATGGCGGTGATGGGCCTGCGCCTGGCCCAGCGGGCCAACGGCGTCTCCCTGCTGCACGGCAAGGTCAGCCGCGAGATGTTCGCCGGACTCTGGCCGGGATTCGACCCCGAGGAGGTCCCGATCACCTCCGTCACCAACGGCGTCCACGCGCCGACCTGGGTGGCGCCCGAGGTGCTCAGGATGGGCGCCCGCGGTGTCGGGGAGCGGCGCGCCGAGGAGGCGCTGAGCGTCGGCGGCTCCGAGCGGTGGGACGCCGTCACGGACGTCTTGGACGACGAGATCTGGCAGCTGCGCCGTTCGCTGCGCGCCCAGTTGGTCGACGAGGTGCGGCGGCGGCTGCGCGACTCGTGGCGCCAGCGCGGCGCGGGCGACGCCGAGCTCGGCTGGATCGACGGCGTCCTCGACCCGGACGTGCTGACCATCGGCTTCGCCCGCCGGGTGCCCTCGTACAAGCGGCTCACCCTGATGCTGCGCGACCACGACCGGCTGCGCTCGCTGCTGCTCCACCCGGAGCGGCCGGTGCAGCTGGTGGTCGCGGGCAAGGCCCACCCGGCCGACGAGAGCGGCAAGCGGCTGATCCAGGAGCTGGTGCGGTTCGCCGACGACCCGCGGGTGCGGCACCGGATCGTCTTCCTGCCCGACTACGGCATGGGCATGGCGCAGAAGCTCTACCCGGGCTGCGACATCTGGCTGAACAACCCGCTGCGGCCGCTGGAGGCGTGCGGCACCAGCGGCATGAAGGCCGCGCTGAACGGCTGCCTCAACCTGTCGGTGCTCGACGGCTGGTGGGACGAGTGGTACCAGAGCGACTTCGGGTGGGCGATCCCCACCGCGGACGGGACCGGCACCGGGCCGGAGCGGCGCGACGACCTGGAGGCCGCGGCCCTCTACGACCTGCTGGAGCGCCGGGTCACCCCGCGGTTCTACGAGAAGGGCGGATCGAGCGGCCTGCCCGACCGCTGGATCGAGATGGTCCGCCGCACCCTCACCCACCTGGGGCCCAAGGTGCTGGCGGGCCGGATGGTGCGGGAGTACGTGGAGCGGCTCTACGCCCCGGCCGCCCGCTCCCACCGGGCGATGGACGCGGACGCGGCCCGCGAGCTCGGCGAGTGGAAGGCGCGGGTGCGCGGCGGCTGGTCCGGCGTGCGGGTCGGCCACGTGGAGACCTCCTCCGCGACGGCCACCGCCGAGCTTGGCGCCACGCTCACCCTGCGGGTCAGGGTCGGGCTCGGCCGGCTCGCCCCGGAGGACGTCGAGGTGCAGGCCGCGGCGGGCCGGGTCGACGCCGAGGACCGGCTCACCGCCCCGACCACGGTCCCGCTCAAGCCGGCGTCCAACGGGCCCGACACGGAGGGGAACTGGGTCTACGAGGGCCCGCTGACCCTGGACCGCACGGGACCGTTCGGCTACACGGTGCGGGTGCTGCCCGCCCATCGGCTGCTCGCCTCGGGTGCGGAGCTGGGGCTGGTCGCACTGCCCGCCGAGGAAATGGTGGAGGCGGCCGGGGTGCTCATGCGCTGACGGGTCCCCGCGCGGCGCCCGGCGGGCGCCGCGCGGCCCCGCGGGACCAGAGCCGGCGGGTCGGCGCCCCGCCCCCCCGTCGCGCCCGC
>NZ_JBHTVQ010000011.1:0-98315 GCF_042792855.1 Streptomyces sp. NPDC056600 | reverse complement strand
TCCCCCTGGGGGGGGGGCGGGCGGTTGGCCGCCGCCGGCGGGGCCCCGGGGGGGGCGCGGGGGGGCCCCCCCGCGGCCCCTCGGCACCTGAGCCGGCGGGTCGGCGCCGCGCCGCCGCGTCGCGCCGTCGGCCCCGCCGCCGCGGCGACGGGTCGGACCGGAACCCGGTCGGCGGGCTCGGCTCAGAACTCGGCCGGCGGGTCGGCGAGGCGGCGCAGCACCACGCCGCAGCGCCGGGCGTAGGCCTGCTGGAAGCCGCGGGTAGCCGGTCCGCCGGCCTTGGCGTACCACTTGGCGGGGCGGGAGAACGCGGTGACGGTGAGCCAGACGGTGCCGTCGCCGGTGCGGCTGACCACGAAGGCCTCCTCGCCGCTCTCGGGGTGACCGGGCAGCGTCCCGTAGGCCCAGCCGACGCGGCGCGGCTCGTCCACCGTCCACACCACCCGGCAGGGCGCCCTGACGATGCCCGCCAGGGTCACCGTGACGTCGACCCCGGGCGCCGCCCGCTCGGCCGAGGTGGTGATCCCCACGCCCATCTCGCGGTGCATCCGCCAGGTCGTCAGGGCCTCGGCGGCGCGGCGGAACACCTCCTCGCCCTCGCCGAGCCGGGCGCGCTCGTGCAGGGAGTGGAAGCCGGGCGGGCAGGGGACGCCGCCGTCGCGCGTGGCGCCGACGTCCTCGTAGGTGAACGACATGAGGCCCAAGACTAAGCGGCACCCGGGGGCATATGCCCTCCGGGTGCCGCTCAGTCGTTCGAGATTTTCCGGTCAGTTCCCGACCGGCGTCACTTGACGTTGATCGCGGCCCAGGCCGCGTTCACCGCGGTGTACTCCGCGCTGCCCGAGCCGTACAGCGAGGTGGCGGCGTTCAGCGTGGCGGTGCGGGCGCCTGCGTACTTGGTGCTGGACGTCATGTAGGTCGTCAGCGCCTTGTACCAGATCTGCAGGGCCTTGGCCCGGCCGATGCCGGTGACCGCGGTGCCGCTGTAGGTCGGCGAGTTGTAGCTCACGCCGTTGATCGTCTTGGCGCCGCTGCCCTCGGAGAGCAGGTAGAAGAAGTGGTTGGCCGGGCCGGACGAGTAGTGCACGTCCTTGGAGCCGAGGCTGGAGGACCAGTAGTCGGCGGAGGCGCCGTCCTTGCTGGGCTTGTCCATGTAGCGCAGCGGCGTGCCGTTGCCGTTGATGTTGATCTTCTCGCCGATGAGGTAGTCGCCGGCGTCGGTGGCGTTGGCGGCGTAGAACTCGGTGCCGGTGGCCAGGATGTCCGAGGTGGCCTCGTTGAGGCCGCCGGACTCGCCGCTGTAGGTGAGCTTGGCGGTGACCGAGGTGACGCCGTGGCTCATCTCGTGGGCGGCCACGTCCAGCGAGGTCAGCGGGTGGGTGTTGCCCGAGCCGTCGCCGTAGGTCATGCAGAAGCAGGAGTCCTGCCAGAAGGCGTTGACGTAGGCGCTGCCGTAGTGGACGCGGGAGTAGGCGGCCTTGCCGTCGTTCTTGATGCCGGTGCGGCCGAAGGTGTTCTTGTAGAAGTCCCAGGTCACCTGGGCGCCGTAGGCGGCGTCCGCGGCGGCGGTCTGGTCGGTGGTGGCGCTGGAGGCGGCGCCGGTGCCCCAGACGTCGTCGGCGTCGGTGAACAGGGTGCCGGTGCCGGAGGTGGCGCGGGCCAGGTTGTACGTCTTGTGGCCGCCGCGGGTGCCGTCGGTCAGCTGGTACGTCGAGCCGGAGAGCGTGGTGTTCAGCGTGACGCTGCCGGAGTACATGGTCTTGCCGGTGCCGGTGTGCACGCCCTGGAACTCGGAGATCTTCTCGCCGGAGACGGCGTCGGTGATCACGTGGAGTTCGTTGGGGGTGCCGTCGGCCTGCAGACCGCCGACCACCGTCTCGTAGGCCAGTCTCGGCTCGCCGTCGGCAGCCCAGATCACCTTGCGGGAGGACTCGACGGCCGACTTCTCGGCGTCGGCGGCCTCGGAGGCGGAGAGCGCCTGGCCCTTCGCCTTGGCCACGGAGACCTCGGCGGTCAGGTCGGCCTTGATCTCGGCCTTGACGTTCTTGGTGACGCCCAGGTGCTTGCCGGCGCCCGAGGTGTGGACGACGAGGTCGCCGCCGAGGACCGGGAGGCCGCCGAAGGTGCGCTCGTAGCGGGTGTGCACCGAGCCGTCGCCGTCCTGGACCACGTCCCGGACGACCAGCTCCTCCTGGGCGCCCAGGCCGATCTTCTCGGCCGTGTCGGCGGTGCGGCCCTCGGCCGCCTTGAGCAGGGCGGTGCGGGCGGCGGGGGACAGCTGCACCGGCATCGCGGCGGGGACGGCCGCGGTCTGCGCGGAGCCCGTGGTGGGGGAGGGGGCTCCGGTGGCGGTGCCGGCGGTGACGAGCAGCGAGCCGGTGGCGAGGGCGATGGCAGCGGCCATCGCGGTGCGACGCGCGTAGAAGGCGGACACGCGATCTCCTTGTGTGGATGTCCGGGCGGCGGCCGGGGTCGGGCCGGTCCGGACGGCTTGCAGGGGGAAGGCAAGGCGGGAGGTGCGGTGGTGCTGGTGCTGGTGCTGGTGCTGGTGCAGCGGGCTGCGGTGGAACTGTGACACCGGGGGCGCGTACATGTCATGACCGCGGAGTCAGGTTGGCCGGAAAGCGGCAGGCAGATGAATGTTTCGGGGGTGTGACGCGGAGCGGCGATCGGTAAAGCCGCAACCAAGAGCGACCCGGTCCCCCGCAAAGGAAGATCAAAGAGGTGGACCGCCGCCGCCCGCCCGCCCTTGGGGAAGGTGGGGCGAACGGGCCGGGGGCGTCACGGCCGGGTAAATGGGCCGGGGTCCGGAATCGGCGGGCGGACGGTGAGGGCCTTGGCCGAAAATCGCCGCAACCTGAGGGCCTGCCGGGAGGTCCGCGTCGCGCGGCGCGTGTGGTCCGGCCCCGGAGAGGCGGGCGCGGGGAGTCGCGGCGCGGCTCGACGAGGTGCCGCTGCCGTTCGCCCTGGCCGGCTCCTCGGCCCCGCAGGTCCGTCGGGGCACGACGCGGGCCGTCGTCCCCTTCTCCGCCCGCGTCTTCTCCGCCCACGTCGTGGTGGACGGGGACCGCCGTGGGCCTCGGAGGCCTGGGAGAGCGGTGCGGGGACGCGGGGCGGCCCGCCGCACCCGCGCGCTGAGGTGGGGGCGGTGACGGCGAGGCAGCGGGGCCGCCGGCGGGGTCGCCGGCGGCCCCGCGGGCGTGGCGTCAGCGCAGTGCGGGGGCGCCGTGCCAGGTGTGCCAGAGGGCGGCGTAGTCGCCGCCCGCGGCGACCAGTTCGTCGTGCGGGCCCAGTTCCGTGAGCCGGCCGTCCCGCATGACGGCCACCCGGTCCGCGTCGTGCGCGGTGTGCAGCCGGTGCGCGACGGCGATCACCGTCCGGCCCTCCAGCACCGCGGCCAGCGCGCGCTCGGTGTGCCGGGCGGTGGCCGGGTCCAGCAGCGCCGTCGCCTCGTCCAGGACCAGCGTGTGCGGATCGGCCAGCACCACCCGGGCCAGCGCCAGCTGCTGCGCCTGCGGACCCGACGTGCGGTACGCGTCCGCGCCGAGCACCGTGTCCAGCCCGTCCGGCAGCGCGGACGTCCACTCCGCGCCGACCGCCTTCAGCGCCGACCACAGCGCGGTGTCCGTCGCGTCCGGATCGGCGATCAGCAGGTTGTCCCGCACCGTGCCGAGGAAGACGTGGTGCTCCTGGGTCACCAGCACCACCTGCCGCCGCAGCCGCTCCGGCGTCAGCGACACCACGGGAACCCCGCCCACCGTCACGGAACCGGCCGTGGGCGCGTCGATGCCGGCGATCAGCCGGCTCAGCGTCGTCTTGCCCGCGCCGGACGGGCCCACCACGGCCAGCCGTTCACCCGGGCGCACCATCAGGTCCACGTCGTGCAGCACCTCGGCCCCGCCCGCGTAGGCGTACCGGGCGGCCCGCACCTCGATCCGGTTGTTGTCCGGCTCCGCCGCGCCGGACTCCGCGGCCGCGGGCGCGCGGGAGAGGCCCTCGACCCGGGCGAACGAGGCGCCACCGGACTGGAGCTGCTCCATGTGGCTGAGCACCTCGTCCAGCGGCCCCTCCAGCTGACGCATGTACAGCGCCGCGGTCACCACCGTGCCCAGCTCGACCGAGCCCCGGGACAACAGCCAGCCGCCCAGCAGCAGGACGGCGACCAGCGGCAGGGCGTAGGAGATCTCCACCGACGGGAAGAACACGTTGCGCAGGAACAGCGTCCGCAGCCGCGCGCCGCGGGAGACGGTCAGCGCCTCGCGGCCGGCGGCGGTCCGGGCCGCGCCGAGCCGGAACGCCTCGACCGTGCGGGCGCCCGAGGAGGTGGCGGAGAGGATCTCGGCCACCTGGGAGTTCGCCGCGCCCTCGGCGAGGTACGCGGTCCGGGCGCGGCGCAGGTACCAGCGCGCCGCCAGGTAGGAGGGGACCAGCCCGGCCAGCGCGCAGCTGCCGAGCAGCGGGTCCGTCAGGACCACCGCGCCCAGCAGGAGCACCAGCTGCGCCGAGGCGATGACGATCTGCGGCCCGGAGTCGCGCAGGGTGGCGCCGACGGCTGCCACGTCCGCGGTGCCCCGGGTGGCCAGATCGCCGGTACCGGCCCGCTCCACCATGGAGGCGGGCAGCGCCAGGCACCGGTCGACGAACGTCTCCCGGACCCGGGCCAGGGCGCGTTCGCCCATCCGGTGGGCGGCGTAGCGGGCCCAGCGGGACAGCAGGAGCTGGACCACCGCGGCGACCACGACGGCCAGGGCGAGGCGGTCCACGACCGACACCCCCGCCCCGTCCCGGACCTCGTCGACGATGCGGCCCACGAGCCAGGGCCCGGCGAGCCCGGCCAGCGCGGCGAGGGTGGTGAGGGCGACCACCCCGGCGAAGCCGCGCCGGTCCTCCCGCACCAGCCGGGCCGCCGCACGACGCACCTCGACGGGCCGGGCGACGGGCAGGTCACGGCCCCCCGACGGGGCGTCCGCCGGGACCGCGGCCGTGCCGGACGGCGGGGCGGCCGCGGCCGTGCCGGGCGGGGCGGCGGGGTCCGGCGCGGTGGCCGCCGACGCGGTCGACGGCGGGACGGTGGGCGGCGTGGTCATCGGACCGGCTCCTCGCTCATGGGCACGTCCTCGGGGCCGGCCACGGCGCCCGACTCGCGGGCGACCAGGTCGCGGTACCGGGGCTCGGTCACGAGCAGGTCCTGGTGCCGCCCGGTCGCCACCGCCCGTCCGTCCTCCAGCAGGTGCACCACGTCGGCCCGGTCGAGCATCAGCGGCGAGGTGGAGGTGACCAGCGTGGTCAGCCCGGCCCGCGCCGCGCGCAGGCGGCCGGCCACCAGGTCCTCCGTGTGGGCGTCCAGCGCCGAGGTGGGCTCGGCCAGCAGCAGGACCTCCGCGTCGGCGAGCAGCGCCCGGGCCAGCCGGATACGCTGCCGCTGGCCCCCGGAGAGGTTGCGGCCCTGCGCGTCGACCGCCGAGTCCAGGCCGTCGGGCAGCCCGCGCACCACGTCCTCCGCGGCGGCCGTCCGCAGGGCGCGGGCCCGCGCCTCGTCGGCTCCTTCGCGTGGGTCGCCGCCGAGCAGCGCCCGCAGGGACCCGGCGAACAGGTCCGCCTCGGCCTCGGCGAGCAGGATCCGCTCGCGCACCGGAGCCGGGTCGATCCGCTCGAGCGGCACGCCGCCCCAGACGGCGGACGTCGGGCCGTACCGGGCGAGCCGGTCCAGCACCGCGGTGCCGTCACCCGGGTCCGCGCAGACCAGGGCGGTCAGGACGCCGGGGCGGACGGTGACACCGGAGGCCGGGTCGTGCAGCTCGGCCGGCCCGTCGGGCGCGTCCAGCGCCTCGGCCGGGGCGGGGCCGGGGTCCGGCTCCAGGCGGAGGAAGGCGACCACCCGGCGGGCCGCGACCAGGCCGCGGCTGAGCAGCTGCACCCCCTCGACCAGGAAGAACACCGGGTAGACCAGGGCCACCACGTATCCGTACACGGACACCAGCTGGCCGACCGTGATCTCGCCGAGGGCGGCCGGCCGGGCGGCCGACCAGATCACCGCGGCGAGCAGCACCGTGGGCAGACCCAGCCCGAGGGACTGCATCCAACTGGTGACCGCGCCCACCCGGTAGCCCTGCTCCCGCTGGAGCGCCGAGTCGCGGCGGAACCCGTCGGAGAACAGGCCCTTGCCGCCGAGCCCGTTGAGGACGCGCAGGCCGCCCGCCAGGTCGCCGATACGCGCGGTGAGGGTGTTCTGCCGCTCCCGGTAGACCGTCTCCTCCGCCTGCAGCCGGGTCGTCAGCGGACCCAGCGCGAGCGCCAGCGCGGGCACCCCGAGCAGGGCCACCACGGCGGGCAGCGGCGACACCGAGAACAGCAGGGCGGCCACCAGCAGGTAGGTGACGACCGCGCCGAAGCCGGGTCCCACCACGGTGAGCGCGGCGGCGATGGTCTGCACGTCGCCCACGCCGATGGTCATGACCTCACCGGCCGAGACCCGGCGGGTGAGGGCCGAGCCGAGCCGCACCGACTGGCCCAGCAGCAGCTTCACGGTGCGGAAGTTGGCGTCCATCCGGACCTTGGTCATGGTGCGGTGCCGCAGCAGGCTGACCGCCGCGCCGGCCACCGCCGTCACCAGCAGGGTCGCCGTCCAGGTGAGCAGCGCGGCGGTGTCGACCACGGTGGGACCGCCGCCGGGGTCGCCCGCGCCGAACCCGTCGTCGAAGACCCGCTCGAGCAGGTAGGGCGCCACCGCGAACAGGCCCATCCACACGACGGAGTACACCGCCCCCGCCGCCGACCGGGCCGACTGGCGGGTGACCAGCCAGGTCAGGTAGCGGGCCCCGCCCCGCAGGTCCGGATCCCCCGGATCGCCGTCGACGTCGACGGCGCCCCCGCCGGGCCGCCACCGGCTCACGCGAGGCTCTCCCGCCAGGCGCGGTGCAGATCGGCGAACCGGCCCTCCCCGCCGATGAGCGCGGCGGGCGACCCGTCCTCGACGATCCGGCCCTTCTCCATCACCAGTACGCGGTCGGCGATCTCCACGGTGGAGAGCCGGTGCGCGATGACCACCGCGGTGCGGCCCTTCAGCACCGTCGACATGGCCCGCTGCACGGCCTGCTCGCCGGGAACGTCCAGCGAACTGGTCGCCTCGTCGAGGATCAGCACGGCAGGGTCGGCCAGCAACGCGCGGGCGAACGCCACCAGCTGGCGCTGGCCGGCGGAGATCCGGCCGCCGCGCTTGCGGACGTCCGTGTCGTAGCCGTCGGGCAGCGCGGCGATGAAGTCGTGCGCGCCGATGGCCTTGGCGGCGTGCTCCACGTCCTCGCGGGTGGCGTCCGGGCGGCCGATGGCGATGTTCTCGGCGACCGTGCCGGAGAACAGGAACGCCTCCTGGGTCACCATGACGACACCGCGCCGCAGGTCCGCGTTGACGAGGTCGCGCAGGTCGACGCCGTCGAGCCGGACCTCACCCTCGGTCGGGTCGTAGAAGCGGGCGAGCAGCTTGGCCAGCGTGGACTTGCCCGCGCCGGTGGAGCCGACCACGGCCACGGTCTGTCCGGCCGGGATCGTCAGGTCGAAGCGGGGCAGCACCTCGCCGCCGGTGCGGTAGGCGAACCGGACGGAGTCGAAGACCACCTCACGGCCCGGGCGCCCGTCGGCCGTCGGCGGCAGCTCGCGCGGGGCGGCCGGCTCCGGGACGGCCGGGACCTGGGCCAGCAGGCCGGCGATCTTCTCCAGCGAGGCGGCCGCCGACTGGTACGAGTTGAGGAACATGCCCAGCCGGTCGATCGGGTCGTACAGGCGGCGCAGGTAGAGCACCGAGGCGGCGAGCACGCCCAGCGCCAGCGAGCCGTCCGCCACCCGGTAGGCGCCCCACAGCACGATGCCCGCGACGGTGACGTTGGCGACCAGCCGCGACCCGACCACGTACCGGGCCATCTCGATCAGCGCGTCGCCGTTGGTCCGCTCGTGGCGCTTGTTCAGCGGCGCGAACTCGGCCTCGTTGGCGTCCTCCCGGCGGAAGGCGCGCACCGGCCGGATGCCGTTCATGGTCTCGGTGAACTTGACGATCACCGCGGCGATCGCGGTGGAGCGCTCCCGGTAGATCCGCCCCGCGCGGTCCTGGTAGCTGCGCACCAGCAGCGCCAGCGGCACGAAGGAGGCCAGCGCCACCGCGCCGAGGCCGAGGTCCAGCCACAGCAGCAGGGCGGAGATGTAGACGAAGGAGACGACCACCGTGATCAGCTCCTGCAGCCCCTCGCTGAGCAACTCGCGCAGCGACTCCACGTCGGTGGTGGACCGGGAGATCAGCCGGCCCGAGGTGTACCGCTCGTGGAAGTCGACGCTCAGGGCCTGCGCGTGCCGGAAGATCCGGCCCCGCAGGTCCAGCAGGGCGTCCTGGTTGACCCGGGCGGAGCAGGTGATGAAGGCGTACTCCAGGCCGCCGCTGGAGGCGGCGGTGATCAGGTAGGCCACCGCGACCAGCAGCAGCGGGCCGTGGTCGCTCACCCGGAACGCCGGCACGGCGGTGTCGATGGCGTACGCCACCAGCAGCGGACCGGCCTGCACCGCGGCCTGCTGGAGCAGCAGCAGGACGACGGCGAGCGCCACCCGGCCGCGGAGCGGCGCGAGCAGCGAGCGCAGCAGACCGGCGGTGGCGCCGGGCGGGGTGGGCAGGACGTCGCGGTCGAAGTCGTCGTCCGCGACCGGCGCGGCGGGCGCGGCGGCGAGGTCCTCCGGCCCGTCGGGCCGCGAGGGGTCGCCCCCGGTGTCGTGCTTGCCGATCCGGTCGTCGCGCTTGTCGCGCTTCTGTGCGGCGGGAGCCGTCATCGGCGGGCCTCCTCGGGCTCCAGGGTGGCGCCCGACATCAGCCAGGCGTACTCGGCGTTGGTCCGCAGCAGTTCGTGGTGGTCGCCCACGGCGGCGATCCGGCCGCCGGACAGCAGCGCCACCCGGTCGGCGAGCAGCACCGTGGACGGGCGGTGGGCGACGATCAGGGCGGTGGTGTCGGCCAGCACCTCGCGCAGGGCGGCCTCCACGGCCGCCTCGGTGTGCACGTCGAGCGCGGACAGCGGGTCGTCGAGGACCAGGAAGTCGGGCCGGCCGACGACCGCGCGGGCCAGCGCGAGGCGCTGCCGCTGCCCGCCGGACAGGCTCAGGCCCTGCTCGCCGACCTGGGTGTCGACGCCCTGCGGGAGGGCGTGCACGAACCCGGCCTGGGCGACGCCGAGGGCGCGTCCGAGGGCCTCGGGATCCGTTTGCGCGTCCCGGTCGGCGACGCCCATCAGGACGTTCTCGCCGACGGTCGCGGAGAACAGCGTCGGGTCCTCGAAGGCGACCGCCACCCGCGCGCGCAGTTCCTCGCGCGGCATCGCGGTGATGTCGACGCCGTCCAGGGTGATCCGGCCCTCGGTGATCTCGTGCAGCCGGGGGACCAGGGCGGTCAGGGTGGTCTTGCCGCAGCCCGTGGTGCCCACCAGGGCCAGCGACTCGCCGGGACGCACGTGCAGGTCGACGCCGTCCAGCACCGGCGGGGAGTCCGCCGGTGCGTCGGGGTACCGGAAGCGGACCCCCTCGAGCCGCAGCCCGCCCTCCTCCAGCACGGCGGCGGCCTTCACCGTCGTTCCGGAGACCGAGGCGGTGGCGGCGGCCGGGGGGACCGAGGCGGTCGTGGAGACCGAGGCGGTCGTGACGGCCGACCGGTCGTCGGCCGCGGACTCGGGCTCGGTGTCCATGACCTCGAAGTAGCGCGCGGTGGCGGTGGCCGCCTCCTGGCTCATCGCGAGCAGGAACCCGATGGAGATCACCGGCCAGTGCAGGGCCAGCGCCGTGGACAGGAAGGCCACCAGGGTGCCCGCGGAGAGCGTCCCGTCGGCGACCCGCACGGTGCCCAGCACCAGACAGGTGCCGATGGCCAGCTCCGGCAGCACCACGATGACGGCCATGATCCCGCCCAGCAGCCGCGCCTTGCGCAGTTCGGTCCCGCGCAGCCGGTGCGTCAGCTCACGGAAGGCGCGGGCCTGGCTGCGGTGGCGCCCGAAGCCCTTGATCACCCGGATGCCCAGCACGCTCTCCTCGACCAGGGTGGTCACGTCGCCCACCTGGTCCTGCGCGGTGCGGGACGCCTCGGCGAAACGCTTCTCGAAGACCGTGCAGACGACGATCACCGGGATCACCGGGATCAGGACGAGCAGGCCCAGCGCCCAGTCCATGCTCAGCATGACGATCACGCCGGCCAGGATGGTCACCCCGTTGACCAGCAGGAACGTCAGCGGGAAGGCGAGGAACATGCGGATGATCATCAGGTCCGTGGTGGCCCGGGAGAGTAGCTGCCCGGACGCCCAGCGGTCGTGGAAGGCGATCGGCAGCCGCTGGAGCCGCCGGTAGAGCGCCTCGCGCATGTCCGCCTCGACGGAGGAGAGCGGACGGGCCACCAGCCAGCGGCGCAGGCCGAACAGCAGCGCCTCGGTCAGGCCGAGCAGCAGCACCCACAGCGCGCCGAGCCACACCCCGGCGGTGTCCCCGTCCGCGATCGGACCGTCGACCAGCCACTTGAGGACCAGCGGGATGACCAGGCTGGTCAGCGAGGCGAGGACGGCGACGACAGCGGCGGTGAGCCATCGCGCCCGGACCGGGCGCAGGTGCGGCCACAGGCGCAGAAGGGTGCGGACGGCTGGGGAACGCTCGGTGGCGGCGGTACTGGGCATCAGGAGCGAGCCTAAGCTTCGATACTGACATCGCCCAGCGATTTTCCGTGCGGCCGGGAGCCCCGGCGGGCGCACCGGGAGCGGGGCGGGGAGCACCGCGCGCACTCCCGTGACCCCGCCTTTCCTCCCCGCTCAGGCCACCCGCAGCAGCAGCACCGTGCGCGCGGGCACCGTCACCGTGGTGCCCGCCCGGTACGTCTCGCCGGGTTCCTCCCGCTGCTCCTCCATCCCGGTGTCCACCACCACCTCGTACCGCTCGGCCCAGGGCGCGTCCGGCAGGGTGAAGGCCACCGGCTCGTGCCCGGCGTGCAGCACGGCGAGGAAGCTGTCGTCGACGACCGGCTCGCCCCGCGCGTCCCGGCCGGGGATGTCCCGGCCGGAGAGGTACATCCCCACCGTGGTGGTGGAGGCGAACCAGTCGTCCTCGGTCATCTCCGCGCCGTCCGCGGTGAACCAGGCCAGGTCGCGCAGGCCGTGGTCGGCGTGCGGACGGCCGGAGAAGAACGCGCGCCGCCGCAGCACCGGGTGGCGGTGGCGCAGCGCGATCAGCCGCGAGGTCAGCTCGAACAGCTCGCGCCAGGCGCCCTCCTCCAGCAGCGACCAGTCCACCCAGCCGATCTCGTTGTCCTGGCAGTAGGCGTTGTTGTTGCCGCCCTGGGTACGGCCCATCTCGTCACCGGCCACCAGCATCGGCACGCCGGTGGACAGCAGCAGGGTGGTCAGCAGGTTCCGCAGCTGCCGGCGCCGCAGGGCGTTGACGTCCTCGTCGGCCGTCTCGCCCTCGGCGCCGCAGTTCCAGGAGCGGTTGTCGCTCGTCCCGTCGCGGTTGCCCTCGCCGTTGGCCTCGTTGTGCTTGTGGTGGTAGGAGACCAGGTCGCGCAGGGTGAAGCCGTCGTGCGCGGTGACGAAGTTGACCGAGGCGTACGGCCGGCGGCCGCCCCAGGCGTAGAGGTCGCTGGAGCCGGAGAGCCGGTAGCCGAGGTCGCGGACGTCCGGCAGAGCGCCGCGCCAGTAGTCGCGCACGGCGTCCCGGTACCGGTCGTTCCACTCGGTCCACAGCGGCGGGAAGGCCCCCACCTGGTAGCCGCCCGACCCGACGTCCCAGGGCTCGGCGATCAGCTTCACCCGGCGCAGCACCGGGTCCTGGGCGATCACCGCGAGGAACGGCGAGAGCATGTCGACGTCGTGCATCGAGCGGGCCAGCGCCGCCGCCAGGTCGAAGCGGAAGCCGTCCACGCCCATCTCGGTCACCCAGTAGCGCAGCGAGTCGGTGATCAGCCGCAGCACCTGGGGGCGCACCACGTGCAGGGTGTTGCCGCAGCCCGTGTAGTCGGCGTAGCGGCGGGCGTCGGACTGGAGGCGGTAGTAGCCGCGGTTGTCGACGCCCTTGAGGGAGAGCGTGGGGCCGAACTCGCCCGCCTCGGCGGTGTGGTTGTAGACCACGTCGAGGATCACCTCGATGCCCGCCGCGTGCAGGGCGCGCACCATCCGCTTGAACTCGCCCACCTGCTGCCCGTCGGTGCCGGTGGCCGCGTAGCCGGCGTGCGGGGCGAAATAGCCGATGGAGTTGTAGCCCCAGTAGTTGGTCAGGCCCCGGCGCAGCAGGTGGTCCTCGTGCGCGAACTGGTGCACCGGCAGCAGCTCCACGGCGGTCACGCCGAGACGGGTGAGGTGCTCGATCGCCGCCGGGTGGGCCAGGCCCGCGTAGGTCCCGCGCAGCTTCTCGGGGATGCCGGGGTGGCGCATCGTGAAGCCGCGGACGTGGAGTTCGTAGATGACCGAGTCGGACCACGGCGTCTTGGGCCGCCGGTCGTCCGCCCAGTCGTCGTCGTCGTGGACCACCACGCCCTTGGGCACGAAGGGCGCGGAGTCCCGGTCGTCGCGGACGGTGTCGGCGACCTGCTGGTCGGGCCAGTCACGGACGTGCCCGTACACCTCCGGCGGCAGGGCGAACTCCCCGTCGACGGCCCGGGCGTAGGGGTCGAGGAGCAGCTTGGCGGGGTTCCAGCGCGCACCGGTCCACGGGTCCCACCGGCCGTGCACCCGGTAGCCGTACCGCTGACCGGGACGGACCCCGGGCACGAAGCCGTGCCAGATCTCGTGGGTCAGCTCGCCCAGCGGAAACCGCCGCTCGGCGCCGTCCGGGTCGAAGAGGCAGAGCTCGACCGCCTCCGCGCCGCCCGCCCACAGGGCGAAGTTGGTCCCGGCCACACCGTCGGGCCCCACCCGGTACCGGGCGCCCAGCGGGGTGGACGACCCCGGCCACACCAGGGGCGCGGGCGCCGCGACGGGCGCGGTCCCGGACGGCACGGGGGCCCGGCGGGCGTCGTGGCCCACGTCGGCGGCGTAACTGTCCGCCACTGCCTCCTGCTCGGCTGCGCTCGACACCGGTCCGCCTCCTGCGGCTCGTGGGGCGACAACGGGCGGAGTGCCGCGCGTCCCGCGCGACCGCTCCGGTGCGTCGTCCTACCCCAGGTTTCTGCCCATCCCGGGCGTCCAGCTCACGTCCCCGGACAGCGTGCCGACGGGAACGCTCCGGAAGTATTCGTCGTCTGACAGGTTTGGAGCCGAACTTGGGACGAAACGGTGACCTTCCGGCCGGGGAAGGGGAACGATCCTGCCCTTACGATTCGTCATGGCGCGCGTGACGCGCCGGGAGGGGGTCTGACCAGGCCCGATGAGGGGAAAAGGGGGAGCACACGTGAACGTGTGGTCGACGAGGGGAACCGCGACCGGACGGCGTTCCGGGGGGAGGCGTACGGCCGCCGCGTCCCTGCTGGCGAGCCTCATGCTGATCACCGTGACCGCCTGCGGCGGCGGTGACGACACGGGCGCCGAGGGCAAGGGTGCCGGGAACGGCGGCGCCGCGAGCGCCGCGCCGGCGAGCAAGCAGTCGGACGCCGTGGTGACGGTCAGTCCGAAGAACGGCGCCAAGTCCGTGAAGACGACCGGAGCCCTCAAGGTGGTCGTCGAGAAGGGCAAGCTGACCAAGGTCGAGGTCGAGGACGACGAGGGCGGGAAGGTCGCGGGCGAGATCTCCGCGGACGGCGCCGCCTGGATCCCCTCCACCCACCTCGCCTCCGGCGCCCAGTACAGCGTCCACGCGGAGGCCAAGGACGCCGACGGCCGGGTCGCGGTGAAGGACACGAAGTTCACCACGCTGACCCCGGCCAACACCTTCATCGGCCACTTCACGCCGGAGGACGGCTCCACCGTCGGCGTGGGCATGCCGTTCTCGATCCGCTTCACCCGCGGCATCACCGACCCGGCCGCCGTGGAGAAGGCGATCGAGATCAAGACCGAGCCGCAGGTCGAGGTCGAGGGGCACTGGTTCGGCAACGACCGTCTGGACTTCCGCCCCGAGGAGTACTGGAAGTCCGGCACCAAGGTCACCGTCAAGCTCAACCTCGACGGCGTCGAGGGCCGGCCGGGCGTGTACGGCAGCCAGGCCAAGACCGTCTCCTTCACCATCGGCCGCAGCCAGGTGTCCTACGTGGACGCCAAGAAGCTGACCATGAAGGTCGAGCGGGACGGCAAGGTCCTCAAGACCATCCCGGTCACCACCGGCGCCCCGGGGTACGAGACCTGGAACGGCGCGATGGTGATCAGCGAGAAGTACCGGGTCACCCGCATGAACGGCGACACCGTCGGCTACGACGGCGAGTACGACATCGAGGACGTCCCCAACGCCATGCGCCTGACCCAGTCGGGCACCTTCATCCACGGCAACTACTGGGGCGGCGACGCCTTCGGCAACTACAACGCCAGCCACGGCTGCGTCGGCCTGCGCGACACCCGCGGCGGATGGGACAAGAGCGCGCCCGCCCGCTGGTTCTTCGACAACTCGCTGCTCGGCGACGTGGTCGAGGTGAAGAACAGCGCGGACGGCACGGTCGCCCCGGACAACGGCCTCAACGGCTGGAACATGTCCTGGGAGGACTGGAAGAAGTAGGCCTCCCGCCCCTCCTTCCCCGCTCACGTTCCCAGCTCACGGCGGACCCGGTGTGACACAGCGCACCGGGTCCGCCGCCGCTTCGCCCCCGTAATCTGCTGGGCATGACCGTTCATCTCGAAGTCGCCGAAGGCGTCGGCACCCTGCGCCTGGACCGCCCGCCCATGAACGCCCTGGACATCGCGACCCAGGACCGCATCAAGGAACTCGCCGAGGAGATCACCCGGCGCGACGACGTCCGCTCCGTGGTCGTGTACGGCGGGGAGAAGGTGTTCGCCGCCGGCGCGGACATCAAGGAGATGCGCGCCATGGACCACGCGGCCATGGTGGCCCGGGCCAGGGGCCTGCAGGACTCGTTCACCGCGGTCGCCCGCATCCCCAAGCCGGTCGTCGCCGCGATCACCGGCTACGCGCTGGGCGGCGGCTGCGAGTTGGCGCTGTGCGCGGACTACCGCATCGCCGGCGACAACGCCAAGCTCGGCCAGCCGGAGATCCTGCTCGGCCTGATCCCGGGCGCCGGCGGCACCCAGCGCCTGTCCCGCCTGATCGGCCCGTCCCGCGCCAAGGACCTGATCTTCACCGGCCGTCACGTGCGCGCGGACGAGGCCCTGACGCTGGGTCTGGTGGACCGCGTCGTCCCGGCCGCCGACGTGTACACCGAGGCCCACGCCTGGGCCGCGAGGCTCGCCCAGGGCCCGGCCATCGCGCTGCGCGCCGCCAAGGAGTCGGTGGACGCCGGTCTTGAGACCGACCTGGACACCGGCCTGGCCATCGAGCGGAACTGGTTCGCGGGCCTGTTCGCCACGGAGGATCGCGAGCGGGGGATGAAGTCCTTCGTCGAGGAGGGCCCGGGCAAGGCCAAGTTCCTCTGAGCCGGTCCGCCGGCTTTCGGGGCGGTGATTCCGGATCCGGGTGATCCGGCCGGAATCACCCCCTCCGGCGGTTCCCTCCGTAAAAGCTCTGGCCAGCGCTGAGTAATGTTTCCTTGGCATATGTCGCCCGAACGGACGGAATCGATCGCTCCGGTGTGCGGATTCCTGCGGAACCGCCCCCGGAGCTCTCTCCGGCCGGTCATGATGGGGGACATGGCGGGGCTGGAAGGCATCGAGCAGTCACGGGCACCGGGCGGCGTACCCGTGACGCGCTGGTCGCCCGCGGTGGAGGACGAGCGGGCGCTGACGGCCCTCGTGCACTACGGCAACCCGGCCGAGACGGAGGTCGTCCTGCCGACCTGCCCCGAGTCCCGGGGCACCGCGCGGCGGCTGGTCCAGATCGTCGTCCTGCGCCACTGGGCGCTGGGTCCCAAGCTCGCCGAGGACTGCACCCTGCTCGTCTCCGAACTCGAGGGCAACGCCGTCCGGCACACCGGCGCCGCCCAGTACGGGCTGCGCATGCGCCGCCGCCGCGGTTGGATCCGCCTCGAACTCCGCGACCCCTCCCGGGGGCTGCCCTGCCTTCTGCCCGTGCAGGCGCTGGACGAGAGCGGCCGCGGCCTGTTCCTCGTCGACCGCATGGCCGACCGCTGGGGCGTCGACCTGCTGCCGCGGGGGAAGCGGACGTGGTTCGAGATGCGGGTCGCCGACCGGGTCTGACCGACGGGGTCCGGCCGACGGGGTGCGACCGACGGGATCCGGCCGACAGGGTTCGGCGTGTGATCGACGGCGTCCGGTCGACCTGGTGTGACCGACGGGGCTCGGTCGACAGGGTTCGGCCGACAGGCCTCCGGAGCCGGGCGGACGGATCGGGCGCGTGCCGGTTGAGTCTCCAGCGGGTGGAGACCCCAGACTCGGCGGCATGACCGACGACAGCACCTTGGGCGGCGACGACAGCCTGCTGACCATCGGCGACCTGGCCCGCGCCACGGGCCTGACGGTACGCACCATCCGTTACTGGTCGGACGAGGGCGTCCTGCCGCCGGTGGCCCGTTCCACCGGCGGCTACCGCCTGTACGACGCCGCCTCGGTCGCCCGCCTGGAGCTGATCCGCACCCTGCGCGAACTGGACCTCGGTCTGGGGGACGTGCGCCGGGTGGTGACCGGGGAGGCCACGGCCGCGGAGGTGGCCGCACGCCACGTCGCCGCCCTGGACGCGCAGATCCGCGCGCTGCGGATCACCCGGGCGGTGCTGTCGACCGTCGCCGACCGCGGTTCGACCACCGAGGAGATGACCCTGATGAACAAGCTCGCCCGACTGTCCGCCGCCGAACGCGCCCGCGTCATCGAGGAGTTCGTGGAGGAGACCTTCCAGGGCCTGGACACCGCGGACCCGGTGATCAGGGAGCGGATGCGCGGCGCCGCGGCCGACCTGCCCGACGATCCCACGCCCGAGCAGGTCGACGCGTGGGTCGAGCTGGCGGAGCTGCTGCAGGACCCCGAGTTCCGCGCGAGGATGCGCGCCGCCGCCGAGTTCAACGCCGCCGACCGTACGGGGGAGACCCCGGCCGGCGCCTCGATGTGGTTCATGCGGCGCCTGGTCCAGCTCGCCTCCGACGCGCGCCGCCGGGGCGTCGCCCCCGAGTCGCCCGAGGCCGGGGAGGTGCTGCGTGAGCTGCTCGGCGAGGAGGCCGACCTGACCGCGGTGCTGGCCCGCCTGGAGGCCAACACCACGGACGCACTCTCGCGTTACCGCGAGTTGCTGGCCGTGGTGAAGGGCCGGGGGCCGGACGCCGACCACCGGGAGGAGTTCGGCTGGGTGGTCGCCGCTCTGCGCGCGCGTGCGGCCGGATAATCTTTCTGCGTCAACCAGACATGGACGCAGACGTCATCACGGACGCGCGCACGGCACGAAGGGGAGGGTCCGGCATGGCGGACATCCAGGAAGCACGCAAGGAGTTCGACCGGCTCGACGCCGACGGGGACGGCTTCGTCACCGCCGCCGAGTTCAAGAAGGCGCTCGCGCAGGCCGGCGACTGGAACGTCACCGAGACGGTCGCCGCGACGATCATCGCCCAGCGCGACCTGGACGGCGACAAGCTCCTCTCCTTCGACGAGTTCTGGGCGTACCTGTCCAAGTGACGACGTCCTGATCAACCGGCCCACCGGCCGTCGGAACCGCCCCGCGCCCTCGCCGGCCGGGGCGGTTCCGCGTTCCCCGGGGCGGCTCCGCGTTCCGGGGGCGACCAGGGCCACCTCCGGCCCCGCCCTCCACGGTCAGAACGCGTAGCGGACGCGCAGCCACGGGGCGTGGACCGCGATGATCTCGCGCAGCCGGAGCAGGGCGTCGCGCTTGACCTCGCGGGCGTAGCGCACGTTCACGGCGCCGTTCTCGGAGCGCTTGGTCTCCTGGGCGGCGGGCTGCCACAGCAGGTCCTCGGCCCGGGGATGCCAGCCCAGGTTGACCTCGTGCAGCTGCTGGTTGTGGGTGAGCATGATGATCTCGGCCGCCGCCTGCTCCTTGACCCGGGCGGGCAGCACGTCGTCCATGTGGTCGAGCAGCTCGGCCCAGTCCCGCTGCCAGCCGGGACGCAGCACCACCGGGGACAGGTTGAAGTGGACCTCGTAGCCGGCGTCGAGGAAGTCGGCCGCGGCGGCGACACGGTCCGCGACCGGGCTGGTGCGGATGTCCAGCAGCCGTGAGTCGGAGGCCGGCATCACCGAGAAACGCACCCGGGTCCGGCCCTGCGGATCCAGGGCCAGCAGGTCGGGGTTGACGAACTTGGTCGCGAACGACGCCTTCGCGGTGGGCAGCCGGCGGAACGCGGCGACCAGGTCGGCCGTGTTGTCGCTCACCAGCGCGTCGACGGAGCAGTCGCCGTTCTCCCCGATGTCGTACACCCACGCCAGGGGGTCGCACTGGTTCGGCTCCCGCTTGGGGCCCTGGGCCCGCACGTGACGGCCGACGTGGGCGACGATCGCCTCGATGTTGGTGAACAGCGTGATCGGATTGGCGTAGCCCTTGCGGCGCGGCACGTAGCAGTAGGCACAGGCCATGGCGCAGCCGTTGGAGGCGCCCGGCGCGATCCAGTCGGCCGATCTGCCGTTGGGGCGGGTGGCCAGGGTCTGCTTGACGCCCAGCACCAGGGTCTCGGTCTTCACCCGGGCCCACCGGGCGACGTTCCCGTCGTTGCCGTGCAACGAGGGGATGCGCCAGTGACCGGGCACCTCCGTGACGGGCACCCCCGGCAGGCGGGCCAGGATCTGCCGGCCGCGGGGGGAGGCGAGGGCTGCGGGCTCCGCGTACACCTCGCGCACGTCCAGCATCCGCCGGGCCTCCGGACCGTCCCGGAAGGCGCCGCCCGGCGGCGGCGCGGCGGGGGCCGCGTCCTCCACGTCCGCCCAGTCGAAGAGCGATTGCTGCTCCGGTGTCTCCGAGGTCCTCGGGGAGGACCCGGCCGGGGTCCGGTCCACAGCCCTGCTCCTGTCCCTGTCGCGATCGGCTCTCCTTCGACCTTACGCGGAGTGCTGCCGGGTGAGACGACGGTGACTCAGGGTGAGGGAGGGGGTCGCTCAGGCGCTCTCCGCCCACTCGCGCAGGGCGTCCGCGCTGCGGAACCGCGCCACGTTCTTGTCCACCGGGTCGTCGGTGTACTGGTGGACCAGCCACTTCGCCTTGACCCCCGGTTTCCCCTTGGCCACGCCGTAGTGCGCGATCCACAGCCCGTCGCCGGCGTACGAGGTCCGGTCGTGCCGCAGCCAGAAGGTCCGGTTGCAGTACAGGAGGGTGCGATTGCGTGGCTTGAGCGACTTGACCTTCCGGATGAACCGGTCCTTCTCCGCGTTGCTCGCCCGCGTCCCGCGGCTGGTGGTCTCCCAGTCGCAGGCCAGCAGATCGCCCGGCTCCACCAGGTCCTGCTCCGCGAAGTGCTCGGCCTGCTCGGTGATGTGGCCGGGCCACAGGAAGTGGTAGAAGCCGACCACCAGTCCGGCCTCCCGGGCGCGTTCGACCTGCGCCTCCATCTTGGGGTTGACGTAGGAACGTCCTTCGGTCGCCTTGACGATCACGAAGGCGAGCCCGTCGGTGTCGTACGACGCGGACTGGTGCGAACTGACGTCGATGCCATGAAGCATGTGGGGGGTCTCCCTCAAGTTGCTCCGGGATGAGAGGGGTTGAGGGGAGCATTCCCCTTGCGGACATGACTGACGCGTGCAACCGGCATCTATCGGGAGGTTTACGGGCATCCCGCTTCGCGCGGCATCCGTGAGCGCACACGACCCCGGAAGATCCTGCCCAGAGCTGCACGTACCGTTGACGTCATGGAACTGATCGGCGAGATGTCCCCCGACCGCCCCCTGTTCGTCCTGGCGGTCAAGGAGGAGGCGGCGGAGCTGCTGCGCACCGGGGCTCCGGTGCTGCTGACCGGCATGGGCAAGGTCAACGCCGCCGCGGCGCTGGCCGGGGTGCTGGGGCGCGGGGTGCTGCCGCGCGAGGTCGTGAACCTCGGCACGGCGGGGGCGCTGCGGCCCGGGTGGACCGGCACGCACGTGATCGCCGAGGTGATCCAGCACGACCTGGACTCCCGGCTGCTCGCGGGCCTGACCGGCGAGGTCTACGGCGCGCCGATCACCCTGCGCGAGGGCGAGGGCCCCGTGCTCGCCACCGGGGACAGCTTCATCTCCGACGACGCCGCCCGCGACCGTCTCGCCGAGCAGGCCGCCCTCGTCGACATGGAGGGCTACGCCCTGGCCCACGTGGCCCGGCAGGCCGGAGTCCCGATCCGCCTGGTGAAGCACGTCAGCGACGACGCCGGCGACGGCGCCGCCCGCACCTGGCGCGAGTCGGTCGCCGCCTGCGCGGTGGAACTGGCCCGCTGGGCGGAGGACAACGTCGAGGCGTAGCCGGAACCAGGCACCCCGCCGCGCCCCGCCGTGGCCGCGGCCGTCAGACGGAGCGGCCCAGGAGCTCCGCGCACGCCTCCGAGCAGCTGCCCGCGACGAGGGGCCCCGGCAGCCCGGGGGCGGTAAGGGTGACGATCAGCACGGGGTAGTCAGCGGCGTCGTTGCTGCGGGGCGGGTCGCTGAGCATGAGGTCCTCGAAGGAGATTCCCGGCCGCAGCGCCGACTTCGGCAGGGTGACGCGCAGGTCGGTCCACCCGCCGGACCTGAGGCGGAGTCCGCCTGCCTCGTCGGCCTTCCGGTCCTCGCCCTCTTTGGTGACACGGGGCGTGAGCCCCTCGGCCCGGGCCAGCAGCCCGTGGGTGTGCGGGGCGCACACGGTGACGGTGGCCTCCAGCGCCCCCAGCACCAGCGGCCGCTCGCCCGTGCCGAGCCGCAGACTCGCGCGGAAGCGCACCGGGCCGCCCTCCCCGTCGTTCGAGGTGCCGTGCGACGAGATCAGCAGGGTCGGGGTGTCGTCCGGGCCGGCGAAGTCCAGTTCCCGCAGCTCGGCGCACTCCTCGGAGGCCGGACCGGCGGCGACCGGACCGCCCGCGCCCTGGTTCCTCTGCCCAGTGGTCCCCGCGTACACGAGGACGAGCACGCCCACCACGAGCGCGGCCACCGTCGCCCACGTCCGTGGTCTCACCCGGCCGGGTGTCCCGTTTCCGTTCATCCGCCCTCTTCTCAGTCGCGACCTTCTCAGCCGCGACGCTTCAGGCGCACCACGACGGGCGCCCCGAAGGGATCGCCGGACTGGTTGACCTGGACGTGTCCCGCGCCGAACCACTCCTCGGTGCCGGGCACCCTGCGGATCTCCTCCAGCGACAGCGACTGCCGGGAGTCCTTGCGGGCGCCGGTCGACAGGGGCAGACGAGGGGACCGCAGCTTCAGGCAGCGGCCGTCTTCGGTCAGGTACCGGCTGCCGTTGAGGAGGAACAGACCCTCACCGTCCTGGGCGGCCGGGATCCCGTCACAGCGGTCGGGCAGGGTCTGCCGCTCCACCCACTTCTCCCCGTCCCAGCGCAGGCGGACGGCCTCGTCCGGCGGCTCGTTCTCCACCTCGCCGTGGTTGTAGCTGTGCCGTCCATGGGCCAGGATCTCGCCGCCGTCGAGCACGAAGACCTGGTCGAGGCTCGCGCCGGCCTCCGGCGGGACCGGGTCGTCGAAGCGGTACAGCGGTGTGGCCACCGGCTTCCAGGTGGCACCGTCCCAGTGCATGGTCGCCGGCTGGGTGTAGGGCAGGCCGCCCTCCGGCTCGGTGCCCGGACCGGTGCCGCGGTGGCCGACCGCCCAGGCGTCGTCCGGCCCCGCCACCGCGAGGTCGGCTGCGGGGTACGGCAGCGGGACCGAGTTCCAGCGGGCGCCGTTCCAGTGCAGGGCGGTCTGTCCTTCGGAGAGGGCCCAGATGTCGTCGGGACCCGCCGCCTCGAGGTCCCCGACCGGGGCGGGCGGGGGATTCGGCACGGCGGACCAGCGGGTGCCGTCCCACCTGGCCCAGGAAGCGGCCTCGTCGGCCCGGTCCGCGGGCCCCAGCCACAGCTCCCGCTCACCGATCACCTCGAACCGCAGCCTGAACTTCGCCTCACCGAGGGCGTCGGGCAGCGGCTCGTCCTTCCACCTGGTGCCGTCGAAGTGCAGCAGATGAGGGTCGGCCGGGAGGACGTTCTCGCTGCCCACCGCCCACACGTCGTCCTCCGCGAGCGCGGCGAAGCTGGTGAGGGTGCCGTCGAAGTCCGCGAGGTGCGTGAACTCCCACGAGAGAGGGGAGGGGGGGACCCCCGACGCCCTGCCGTCCGAGCCCGACGGGGCGGGCGCGCCCGGTCGCGGGTCGGCCGCGCATCCCGCCGCCCCGAGGGCCACGGCCAGCGCGGCGGCCACCAGTCGCCCGCGCACGGATCCCGCGGGTCGGCCCACCGCCCCCCTGCGCATGGCTCCCGCGGGTCGGCTCACCGCCCCCCTGCGCACGGCTCCCGCGGATCGGCCCACGATCGTCCCCTCCCTCGCCGCCCCGCGAGGAGCGGCACCCCGGCCGCCCCCTCCCCGGAGCGGCCTCAGGCGGGTGAGCCTAGCCGTGCCCGACCGGCCGCCCGACGCCCGGTCAGCACTCGATGATGTTGACCGCGAGCCCGCCCCGCGCCGTCTCCTTGTACTTGACCGACATGTCCGCGCCGGTCTCCTTCATGGTCTTGATGACCTTGTCGAGGGAGACCTTGTGCGAGCCGTCGCCCCGCAGCGCCATCTTCGCGGCGGTCACGGCCTTCACCGCGGCCATGCCGTTGCGCTCGATGCAGGGGATCTGGACCAGGCCGCCGACCGGGTCGCAGGTGAGGCCCAGGTTGTGCTCCATGCCGATCTCGGCGGCGTTCTCGACCTGCTCGGGGGAGCCGCCCATCACCTCGGCGAGCGCGCCCGCGGCCATCGAGCAGGCGGAGCCGACCTCGCCCTGGCAGCCGACCTCGGCGCCGGAGATGGAGGCGTTCTCCTTGAAGAGCATGCCGATCGCGCCGGCCGCGAGGAGGAAGCGCACCACGCCGTCCTCGTCCGCGCCCGGGACGAAGTTCAGGTAGTAGTGCAGGACGGCGGGGACGATGCCGGCCGCGCCGTTGGTGGGGGCGGTGACGACCCGGCCGCCGGCCGCGTTCTCCTCGTTGACCGCCATGGCGTACAGGGTGATCCACTCCATGGAGTGGGCCAGCGGGTCGCCGGCCGCGCGCAGCTGGCGGGCGGTGACGGCGGCCCGGCGGCGGACCTTGAGGCCGCCGGGGAGGATGCCCTCGCGGGACATGCCGCGGTCGACGCACTGGCGCATCACCCGCCAGATGTCGAGCAGGCCGCCGCGGATCTCCTCCTCGGTACGCCAGGCCTTCTCGTTCTCCAGCATCAGGGAGGAGACGGACAGCCCGGTCTCCTTGGTGAGGCGCAGCAGCTCGTCACCGGTGCGGAACGGGTACTTCAGCACCGTGTCGTCCAGCTTCACGCGGTCCGCGCCGACGGCCTCCTCGTCGACGACGAAGCCGCCGCCGACCGAGTAGTAGGTCTTGTGGAGCAGCTGGGCGCCCGCGTGGTCGTAGGCCGCGACCGTCATGCCGTTGGCGTGGTACGGCAGGGCCTCGCGGCGGTGCAGCACCAGGTCGGCGTCGAAGTCGAAGGGGATCTCCTGCTCGCCGAGCAGGCGCAGAGTGCCGGTCTGCCTGATCTTCTCGACGCGCTCGTCGGCGGACTCGACGTCGACCGTGCGGGGCGAGTCGCCCTCCAGCCCGAGCAGCACCGCCTTGGGGGTGCCGTGTCCGTGGCCGGTGGCGCCGAGCGAACCGTAGAGCTCGCAGCGGACGGAGGCGGTGGCCTCCAGCAGGTCCTCGTTGCGCAGACGGGCGGCGAACATGCGTGCGGCGCGCATCGGGCCCACGGTGTGGGAGCTCGACGGGCCGATGCCTATCGAGAACAGGTCGAAGACCGAGACGGCCACGTCGACTCCTCATTGAATCGTTGGCTGGCGGTACAGGTGCACGGGACGTGCGGGGGAAGGGCGCGGGGGCGCCGCGCCCACCGGGTGATGGTGGACGGACGCCCCCGAGACGTACAGGAATCGTACGGAACACCCCAGGTGGTACGAAAATCGTACCTACCGTGTCCGAGTGGTCACAGCGACGGGTAGAGCGGGTGCTTGGCGGCCAGCGCCTCCACCCGCACCCGCAGGGCGGTCGCGGTGTCGGCCGGGAACGGCGTCGGGGCCATGAGGGCCTCGGCGATCACGTCCGCGACCTCGGCGAAGTCCTCCGCGCCGAAGCCGCGGGTGGCCAGCGCCGGGGTGCCGACCCGCAGACCGGAGGTCACCATCGGCGGGCGCGGGTCGTTGGGGACCGCGTTCCGGTTGACGGTGATGCCGATCTCGTGGAGCCGGTCCTCGGCCTGCTGACCGTCCAGCTCCGAGTCGCGCAGGTCGACCAGGACCAGGTGGACGTCCGTGCCGCCGGACAGGACCGAGACCCCGGCCGCCGTCACGTCGCCCTGGACCAGGCGCTCGGCGAGGATCCGCGAACCCTCCAGCGTCCGGCGCTGGCGGTCCTGGAACTCCTCGGAGCCGGCGACCTTGAAGGCCACCGCCTTGGCGGCGATCACGTGCTCCAGCGGGCCGCCCTGCTGGCCGGGGAAGACCGCGGAGTTGATCTTCTTGGCCAGCTCGGCCGTGGAAAGGATCACACCGCCGCGCGGGCCGCCGAGCGTCTTGTGCGTCGTGGTGGTGACGACGTGCGCGTGCGGGACCGGGCTGGGGTGCAGGCCCGCGGCCACCAGGCCCGCGAAGTGCGACATGTCGACCATCAGGTACGCGCCGACCTCGTCCGCGATCCGGCGGAACGCGGCGAAGTCCAGCTGACGCGGGTAGGCGGACCAGCCGGCGATGATCAGCTTCGGCTGCGACTCCTTGGCCAGGCGCTCGACCTCGGCCATGTCGACCTGGCCGTCCTCGCCGACGTGGTACGGGACCACCTCGTAGAGCCGGCCGGAGAAGTTGATCTTCATGCCGTGGGTCAGGTGCCCGCCGTGGGCCAGGTTGAGGCCCATGATCGTGTCGCCCGGCTTCAGCAGCGCGTGCATCACGGCGGCGTTGGCCTGGGCCCCCGAGTGGGGCTGCACGTTGGCGTGCTCGGCGCCGAAGAGCTCCTTGAGACGGTCGATCGCGATCTGCTCGATCACGTCGACGTGCTTGCAGCCGCCGTAGTAGCGGCGGCCGGGGTAGCCCTCGGCGTACTTGTTGGTCAGCACCGAGCCCTGGGCCTCCATGACGGCGACCGGAGCGAAGTTCTCCGACGCGATCATCTCGAGGGTGGACTGCTGGCGCGCCAGCTCGGCGTCGATCGCCGCGGCGACGTCGGGGTCGAGCTGGTGCAGGGGAGTGTTCAGGGTCGACATCAGGCTCAGTTCCCGGCGAACTCGGTGTACTCGTCGGCCGTCAGCAGGTCGGTCGGCTCCTCGGAGAGGCGGACCTTGAAGAGCCAGCCGCCCTCGAAGGGCTCCGAGTTCACCAGGGACGGGTCGTTGACGACGTCCTCGTTGATCTCCGTGACCTCGCCGGACACCGGCGAGTAGAGGTCGGAGACCGACTTGGTCGACTCCAGCTCGCCGCAGGTCTCGCCCTCGGAGACGGACTCGCCGACCTCGGGAAGCTGGGCGTAGACGACGTCACCGAGGGCGTCGGCCGCGAACTTGGTGATGCCGATGGTGGCGACGCCGTCCTCGACGGGCGAGAGCCACTCGTGCTCCTTGCTGTAGCGCAGGTCCGTGGGGTTGCTCATGGCAGAGATTCTCCTGTACGCGGGGAGTTTCCGAAGGTCCGGAAGAACCGGGAAAGGGAGGAAAGGGGGGTGTCGGACGGGATGTGCGACGTGTGCGACGGAAAGGGTTACTTCTGGCGCTTGTAGAACGGCAGGGCCACGACCTCGTACGGCTCGTGGGTGCCCCGGATGTCCACGCCCACGCCGGCCGTGCCGGCGCCGGCGTACGCCGCGTCCACGTAGGCCATCGCGATCGGCTTGCCCAGGGTGGGGGAGGGGGCGCCGGAGGTGACCTCGCCGATCACCTCGCCGCCCGCGACCACGGAGTAGCCCGCACGGGGGACCCGGCGGCCCTCGGCGATCAGGCCGACCAGCTTGCGCGGCGGCTTCTGCTCCGCGCGGGCCGCGGCCGCGGCCAGCGCCTCGCGGCCCACGAAGTCACCTTCCTTCTCGAACTTCACGACCCGGCCGAGCCCGGCGTCGAAGGGCGTGAGCGAGGTGGAGAGCTCGTGGCCGTACAGCGGCATGCCGGCCTCCAGGCGCAGGGTGTCCCGGCAGGACAGGCCGCAGGGGATCAGCCCGGCGGGGGCGCCCGCCTCGGTCAGTGCCAGCCACACCTTCTCGGCGTGCTCGGGGGCGGTGAACAGCTCGAAGCCGTCCTCGCCGGTGTAACCCGTGCGGGCGATCAGCGCCGGCACGCCGGCCACGGTGCCCGGCAGGCCGGCGTAGTACTTCAGGCCGTCGAGGTCGGCGGTGGGGGCACCTCCCTGGTCGAGCGAAGTCGAGAGCTTGGGGGAGAGGGAGGCCAGGATGCCGGCGGAGGCGGGGCCCTGGACGGCGATCAGGGCGTAGGCGTCGCGGTCGTCGCGCACCTCGGCGTCGAAGCCGGCCGCCCGCTCGGTGAGCGCGTCCAGGACCACCTGGGCGTTGGAGGCGTTGGCGACGACCATGAAGACCGGGGAGCCGTCCTCGGCGTCGGCGAGGCGGTAGACGATCAGGTCGTCGAGGATGCCGCCGTCCTCCTGGCAGATCATCGTGTACCGGGCGCGGCCGGCGCCGACGGTGGCGATGTTGCCGACCAGGGCGAAGTTCAGCAGCTCGGCCGCCTGCGGCCCGGTGACCGTGATCTCACCCATGTGCGAGAGGTCGAAGAGGCCGGCGCCGGTGCGCACGGCGTTGTGCTCGTCGCGCTCGGAGCCGTACCGCAGCGGCATGTCCCAGCCGGCGAAGTCGGTCATGGTGGCGCCGAGCGAACGGTGCACGGCGTCGAGCGCGGTGTGGCGGAGGTCGGAACTGCTCATGGGCGGACTCCCGGTACGGGCGAGGACATGACGGTGGAGTGTTCCTCCCCATCTGTCATCGGAACCTGAGAGGTTCGCCATGAACGCCGGACGGGATGACGGTCCGGGGCCAGAGCTTGCACCGTGGGTGGGACCGCCCCGGGGGCGGACCGCTTTTCAGATGTGCCTCGCCCGCGCGGTGACTGGGCCTGAGAGATTCAAGGGAGGGACTTGCTCCTTCGGCGCCCGGGCCGACGCCACGTCCGAGAAGACATGGGTCCGGTCCCCGGGACTCTCCCGCGCGGATTCAAGCGGCCGGTATGCAGTTGACCCGCACATCATCGCACGGCCCTCCGGGGCCCTGGCGGACCCCCGTGTGTTGCGGGACTGTGGCGGGAACCGGGCGTAAATGAGACGACCGCGCATTACCTTCTCTTTACACTCGAGGGGGATGCTCCAGGTCCCGAACCTGAGGGGGAGGACGACCACGTGAAGAGGACGATCGCCGGCGCCGCGTACGCCGTGCCCGTGACCGGCCCCGGGGCGCGCCACCGGGCGCGCTCCTGGGCGGGCGAGCGGACGCGGACCGGGCGGGTGCGGACCGAGGGCGCGGACCGGCCGGGGTGCTGCGCGGCGGGGGAGACGGCCGCGGGAAGTGTCCGCGACCTGCGGGGCGGCCCCGGCGGCGTGGCCCGTGGCGCGGCCGGAGAGCGGCTGACCTTCGGGGCGAACGACGTGGTGGTGGTCACCGGGCTGCCGGGCAGCGGCAAGTCGACCATGATGCGGCGGGTGGTCGGAGAGGACGCCGTACGGGTCGACAGCCAGGACACCCGGGACCGCTGGGACGCCCGGATGCCCCGCTCGCTGCCCTACGCCGTCTACCGGCCGCTGGTGCGGCTCGACCACTACGCGGGCCTGCGGCGCGCCCTGCGCGGCCCGCGCCCGGTGGTGGTGCACGACTGCGGCACCCAGCGCTGGGTCCGCTCCTGGCTGGGGCGCGCGGCGCGGCGGCGCGGCGGGGCGATGCGCCTCGTGCTGCTCGACGTCAGCGCGGGCGAGGCCCTTCAGGGACAGCGGGCGCGGGGGCGCGGCGTCTCCCGGTACGCCTTCGCCCGGCACCGCAGGGCGGTCGGGCAGCTGCTCGCCGACGTCCGGGACCGGGGGCTGCTGCCGCGGGACTGCGGCTCGGCGGTGCTGCTGGACCGCTCCGCCGCGCGCTCGCTGCGGGGCATCGGGTTCGCCCCCGAACGGCCCGCGGCCGTCCCGTAGTCTGACCAACCGCAGTCCGGCCGGCCGTGGCGGGACGGACCGCGACGACGGCAGCGGACAGCGCAGAACCCCAGGCGGTAGGCATGAACTTCGCGGCGGACGAACAGGCCCGTGCGGGCGGATGGCCCGGCAACGAGCTGGAGGAGGTGCTGACGGCCTCGGCGGCCGCCCCGGCGTCCCCGGCCACCGGCGCCAGGGTGCTCGAGGTGCTCACCCGCAGCTTCGTGTGGATCCCGCTGCCCGAGGGCGGCGGCCGCGACAGCGTCAGCCTCGACCTGCCCACCGTCGACCTGGGCGGCCAGACCTTCGTGCCGGTCTTCAGTTCCCAGGAGCAGTTCCAGCGCGTGGTCGGCTCCCACATGTCGTTCACCATCGCCCCGGTCGTGGAGTTCGCCCGCGGCCTGCCGCCCGAGGTCGGCATCGTCGTCAACCCGGACGGCGCGGTGGGGCTGCCGCTGACCCCGGAGGCGGTCGCCGAACTGTGCCGCGCCGCCGGACCCGGCGGCGCCGGCAGCGGCGGCCGGGTCCGCCTCCGGGAGCCGGACTGGCAGGAGGACCCGGTCGACTTCCTGCGCGCCGCCTCCGAGGAGTTCGCCGCCCTCGGGGTGGTCGCGAGCGCCCGCCGCTGCCTGGCCGCGGTCGAGACGGCGGAGCCCGCGCTGTTCGTCGGCGTCGAACTCACCACCTGGGACGCCCCCTCCGGCGACGCCCGCGCCCTGCCGCTGGAGGCGCTGGGCCGCGCCCTGGGCCGCCACCCGGTGCCCTGGCCCGTCAACCTGGTGCTGCTGGACGCCGTGCCGGACCCGGTCTGCGACTACCTGCGCACCAAGGTGCGGCCGTTCTTCGGCGCCCTGTGACCGGGCGCCCTGACGGGGCAAATCGCCCGGGACCTCACGGCTCGGTCAAGGTGGTGTCTCTCACCCGGCTTAAGCTGGTTTCATAATCCCGGTCGAACACTCGCTGTCGGACATCGATGGGGCGGAACCAATGTCTTCGCGAAGGGCTGGTTGAGGTGAGCGCGTCGGGCACGGCCGCCGCCGGGCAGGTGGAGCAGATGCTGCGCCAGGTGACGCCCGGGCGCTATGACGCCTACGAGGCGCTGCTGCGCGCCCTCGCGAACCCGTCCGCCGGCCGGCTGTGGATGCTGCTGTGGCAGGGCCGGTCCGGCGCCCCCGACGCGCGCTACGGGAGCATGGAGGTCGACGGGTACTTCTACGTCCCCTGCGTGACCTCCGACCAGGAGCTGTCCGCCAGCGGCTGGACGCGCGGCTACGAGGTGACCGACGCCCTCGAGGCGGCCCGCGGCCTCTACCCCGACCACCACGGCCTGTGGCTCAACCCGCACGCCCCCGGCGGCGGGGTCGGCATCCCGTGGCTGGACCTGCGCCGGATCGTCGCCGGCCTCGACCGTCAGCCGGCCGGGCCGCTGCGGCTGTCCGAACCGGCCATCGAGGTGCCCCAGTTCTACGCCCTGCTGGTGCAGAACGCCCACCGCACCCCGGCGGTGCGGGCGCTGCGCCGCGCCTGGGTGCAGCCGGCGCTCGGCGCGCCCTACCTCGCCGTCGGCCTCGACGTGTACGAGACGTCGCCGGCGGCGGTGGAGTCGGTGCGGGCGATGATGAGCCAGTCGGTCGGCGTGGTGCCGGACGGGCTGGCCGTCTCCACGGTCGCCATGGCCGACGAACACGACCCGGTCGCGCTCTGGATGCGGGCCAACGCCCGTCCCTTCTACGACCGCGAGGCCCACGGGCCGGCCGGCTCGGGCCGCGGCGGGTACGGCTACCCGGCCGTGCGCTGACCGCCGCCGTTACCCTCGCCCCACCGTTCGTTCCCCTCGCTCCACCGTTCGACGCCCGTCGGCGTCGCCGTCGTCCGTCGCGACCCCCGTCGGCGTCTGCCGTGAGACAGCCGGGTGTTCGGCCCGTCGCCCGGACCGCCGGGCCCCGCGGCCGCGAGACGCCCGGCAACTCCCGCGCACGGCCAGGGAACCCGCACGTTCGTGCAGCTCGCGGGCGACATCCCGGACGTTTCCATCGTGTAACGCGGCCTCCGAACGGCCCACCGCTACAGGTGATTTGCCGGGTTCGTCAGCTGTTCAGATCTCAGCTAGGTATCACCACTATGCGGACTGTTCTCCTCGCGTAGAGCCCTGAGTAATGTTCGATCGGTCAGCAGGCACCCACCAGTGAACCCCGGAGTGGCCCCGTATGCGCATAGTCAAATCCCGCGTCGCTCGGGCGATAACGGCCGCCTTGGCGGTCGGAATGATCGCGTCGGCGTGCACCAGCGAGCGCGACAATGAAGGCTCCGGCGACGGCGCCAAGGACACCTTCGTCTTCGGCGCCCCGGGCGACCCGAGCTCGCTCGACCCGGCGCTCGCCAGCGACGGCGAGACGTTCCGTGTGACCCGCCAGGCCTTCGAGGCCCTGCTGGAGCACGAGTCCGGCGGCAGCAAGCTGGTGGGCGGCCTGGCGGAGACCTGGGAGAGCAACCCCGAGGGCACCGTCTGGACCTTCAACCTCCGCAAGGGCGTGAAGTTCCACGACGGCGAGGCGTTCAACGCCGCCGCGGTGTGCGCCAACTACGACCACTGGTTCAACTGGGCCGGCACCTACCAGTCCAGCGCGGTGTCCTACTACTGGCAGACCGTCATGGGCGGCTTCGCCAAGAACGAGGACAAGGAGGCCCCCGAGGCCAACTACAAGTCCTGCACCGCGAAGGACGAGAACACCGCCGTCATCGAGGTGAAGAAGCCGACCGCCAACCTCCCCGGCGGCTTCTCGCTGAACGCCCTGGCGATCCACTCGCCGAAGGCGATCAAGGAGTACGAGAAGCAGGACGCGACCGCCAAGGGCGACGCGATCACGTACCCCGAGTACAGCCAGAAGGCCGGCACGGTCGCCGGTACCGGCCCGTACAAGATCAAGGGCTGGAACAAGGGCAACAAGGAAGTCACCCTCGAGCGTTTCGACGACTACTGGGGCGACAAGGCCAAGGTCAAGAACATCGTCATCCGTACGCTGGACACCGAGGAGGGCCGTCGTCAGGCGCTCCAGGCCGGTGACATCGACGGCTACGACCTGGTCGCGCCCGCGGACGTGAAGACCCTCGAGAAGGAGGGCTACCAGGTCCCGACCCGTGGCGTCTTCAACCTCTTCTACGTGGGCATGTCCCAGGGGGCCGAGCCGGCCCTGAAGAAGAAGGAGGTCCGCCAGGCGATCGCGCACGCCGTCGACCGCGAGAACCTGGTCGCCACCCAGCTGCCCGAGGGCGGCAAGGTCGCCACGCAGTTCATGCCCGACACCATCGCGGGCTACTCGGACAAGGTCAAGCAGTACCCGTTCGACACCGCCAAGGCCAAGGACCTGCTGAAGAAGGCCGGGGAGGAGAAGCTCAAGATCGAGTTCTGCTACCCGACCGAGGTCACCCGCCCGTACATGCCTGCCCCGCAGGACCTGTTCGAGCTGATGAAGGCCGACCTGGAGAAGGCCGGCATCACCGTCACCCCGAAGCCGATGAAGTGGGCCCCGGACTACCTGGACGCCACCGAGGCCGGTTCCTGCGCGCTGCACATGCTCGGCTGGACCGGTGACTTCAACGACGGCTTCAACTTCATCGGCACCTGGTTCGCCGAGTACGACAAGCAGTGGGGCTTCAAGGACAAGAAGCTCTTCGAGACCGTCAACGCCGGTTCCACGCTGACCGGTGACGAGCGCACCGAGGCCTACAAGAAGGCCAACGAGGCGATCATGGAGTACCTGCCGGGTCTCCCCGTCTCCTCCTCGCCCCCGGCCATCGCGTTCGGCAAGAACGTCGTCCCGCCGAAGGTGTCGCCGCTGACGCAGGAGAACTTCGCCGAGGTCTCCTTCAAGTAAGCCGCGGTACCCAGGCACCGCATCCCCGCTCCGCCCGGCCGCCGCACCCAAGGCGGCCGGGCGGACGCGTCCATCAGGCAACACGTACGTCAGAAAGGGGCATGCGCGGTGCTGCGTCTCGTCGCACGAAGACTGCTCCAGCTCATACCCACGCTGCTGGGCCTGTCGGTCCTGCTCTTCATCTGGCTCAACCGGCTTCCCGGCGGCCCCGCCTCAGCGATCCTGGGCGAGCGCGCGACCGATGCCGAGGTCGCGAGAATCAACCGGCTGCTGGGCCTCGACCAGCCGCTCTACGTCCAGTACTGGCGCTTCCTCAAGCGCATCGTGGAGCTGGACCTGGGCACCTCGGTGCAGACCGGACAGCCGGTGTGGGACGAGTTCACCCTCCGCTTCCCGGCCACCGTCGAACTGTCGCTGCTGGCCATGCTGATCGCCGTCGCCGTCGGCGTTCCGCTCGGCTACCTCGCCGCCAAGCGGCGCGGCGGATGGCTGGACGTCAGCGCCGTCTCCGGCTCGCTGATCGGCATCTGCATCCCCGTCTTCTTCCTGGCCCTGCTGCTCAAGCAGGTCTTCGCCGTCCACCTGGGCTGGTTCCCCAGCTACGGCCGCCTCTCCACGGGTCTGAACGCCACCGACGTGACGGGGTTCGCCACCCTCGACGGCCTCCTCACCGGTGAGTTCGACGCCACCTGGGACGCGATCATGCACCTGGTGCTGCCCGCGCTGGCGCTCGCCTCCATCCCGCTCGCCGTGATCGTGCGCATGACCCGGGCCAGCGTCCTGGAGGTGCTCGGCGAGGACTACGTCCGCACCGCCGAGTCCAAGGGCCTGCACCCGAAGGTGGTGCGCGGCCGGCACGTGCTGCGCAACGCCATGCTGCCGGTCATCACCGCGGGTGGCCTGCTCACCGGTTCCCTGCTCTCGGGCGCCGTGCTGACCGAGACCGTCTTCTCCTTCAACGGCATCGGCCAGTTCATCCGCACCGCCATCGACGGCCGTGACTACCCCGTCCTGGTCGGCTTCATCATGTTCATCGCGATGACGTACGTCCTGATCAACCTGCTGGTGGACCTGGCGTACAGCCTCATCGATCCGAGAGTGCGGGTGCACTGACCGTGAGTATGACCAAGACCGAGAAGATCCAGCGGCTCGCGGAGCTCACCGCCCGGGACGAGACCACCAGCGGCGCCAGCCTCTGGAAGGAGGCGCTGCGCCGGCTGCGGGGCAGCAAGATGGCGCTCATCGGCGGCGCGATCATTCTGCTCTTCCTGATCGTCGCCGTGGTCGGCCCGTGGGTCGCCCCGTTCTCGCCCACCGCCCAGACCTGGCGCAGCGAGGTCTTCCCGAACCAGGGCAGGTTCGTCAACCCGCGGGCCGAGAACTGGTTCGGCCTCGACCACCTCGGCCGCGACCTGTTCTCGCGCTTCCTGGTCGGCGCGCGGCAGACCCTGCTGGTCGGTGTGGTCTCCACGCTGATCGGCCTGATCGTCGGCGCGCTCATCGGCGGGGTCTCCGGCGCCGCGGCCACGCTCGGCGGGGACGCCGGCCGCCGCTTCGACTCGGTGATCATGCGCTTCATCGACATGATGCTGGCGCTGCCGTCGCTGCTGCTCGCCGTGTCCGTCGCCGCCGTGATGGGCCAGTCCCTGACCACGGTGATGATCGCGGTCGGCGTCGTGCAGGTGCCGATCTTCGCCCGGCTGCTGCGCGGCTCGATGCTCGCGCAGGGCGGCGCCGACTACGTGCTGGCCGCCCGTGCCCTCGGCATCCGCAAGCGCCGGATCGTGCTCACGCAGATCGTGCCGAACTCCCTGAGCCCGGTGATCGTGCAGACGACCCTCACCCTGGCCACCGCGATCATCGAGGCCGCCGCCCTGTCCTACCTGGGTCTCGGCAACCCCGACCCCGCGGTCCCCGAGTGGGGCGTGATGCTCTCGACGGCGCAGCGTTTCTTCGACAACGCGCCGCTCATGGCGGTCTTCCCGGCCGTCGGCATCATCATCACCGCCCTCGGCTTCACCCTGCTCGGTGAGTCCATGCGGGAAGCCCTCGACCCGAAGCTGCGAGGCTGAACCACCATGCCACTTCTCTCAGTCGACGAACTGACGGTCACGTTCACCGGAGCGCACGGCCGCAGGACGAACCGCGCGGTCGACGGCGTCTCCTTCCAGGTCGACCAGGGTCAGGTCGTGGGCCTGGTGGGCGAGTCCGGCTGCGGCAAGTCGGTCACCTCGCTCGCCCTGATGGGCCTGCTGCCCTCCAAGGGCGTCGAGCTGGGCGGCCGCGCCGACCTCGACGGCGACAACCTGCTCACCATGAGCCGCGGCAAGCTGCGCGACCTGCGCGGCCGGCGGATGGCCATGATCTTCCAGGACCCGCTGTCCTCGCTGAACCCGGTGATCCCGATCGGCGTGCAGGTCACCGAGATCCTGGAGCGGCACCGCGGTCTGAAGGGCGAGGCGGCCCGCAAGCGCGCCGCCGAGCTGCTCGACCGGGTCGGCATCCCCGACCCGACCCGGCGGCTCAAGGAGTTCCCGCACCAGTTGTCCGGCGGCATGCGGCAGCGCGCCATGATCGCCATGGCCGTCGCCTGCGCCCCCGAGCTGCTGATCGCCGACGAGCCGACCACCGCGCTCGACGTGACCATCCAGGCGCAGATCCTGGAACTGCTCAAGGAACTGGTCGACCAGGAGGGCACCGCCCTGCTGATGATCACCCACGACCTGGGCGTGGTCGCCGGCCTGTGCGACCAGGTCAACGTGCTCTACGCGGGCCGGGTCGTCGAGTCCGCGGCCCGCCGCGAGCTGTTCGCCCACCCGTCGCACCCGTACGCCAACGGGCTGCTGGGCTCCATCCCGCGCCTGGACGCCCCCCGCGGCGAGCCGCTCACCCCGGTCCGCGGCTCCATCAACGACCGGATCGCCTGGACCGACGGCTGCGCCTTCGCGCCCCGCTGCGACCGCTACGAGCTGGACTGCCTCGGCGGCGCCCCCGGCCTGCGCGAGCCCCGGGCCGCCGGTCACCAGGTGCGGTGCGTGCACCCCGTGGTGCACGGCAACGGCGAATCCGACGATCTCCGGACCGAGGAGGTCCCCGCATGAGCCTGCTCGAACTCGACGGAGTGAAGGTCCACTTCCCCGTCAAGAAGGGCGTGATCTTCGACCGCGTGGTGGGCCATGTGCACGCCGTGGACGGGGTGTCCCTGAAGGTGGAGGCCGGGCAGACCTACGGCCTGGTCGGTGAGTCGGGCTGCGGCAAGACCACCCTCGGCCGGGCCGTGCTGCGGCTGGTCGACATCACCGAGGGCGAGGTCGTGCTCGACGGCACCGACCTCGCCAAGCTGCCGCCGGAGGAGATGCGCCGCTTCCGCAGCCGGCTCCAGATGGTGTTCCAGGACCCGCTGGGCTCCCTCAACCCGCGGCAGAACATCGAGTCGATCCTCTCCGAGGGCATGGCCGCCCACGGCATCGGCGCGAGCCGCGAGGAGCGGCGGGAGAAGATCAAGGCCATCCTGACCAAGGTCGGCCTGCCCGCCGACGCGCTCTCCCGCTACCCGCACGAGTTCTCCGGCGGCCAGCGCCAGCGCATCGGCATCGCCCGCGCGCTGGTCCTCGAGCCCGACGTGATCATCTGCGACGAGCCGGTGTCCGCACTGGACGTGTCCATCCAGGCCCAGGTGATCAACCTCCTGGAGGACCTGCAGGAGGAGCTGGGCCTGACCTACCTGGTCATCGCCCACGACCTCGCGGTGGTCCGGCACATCTCCGACGTGGTCGGCGTGATGTACCTGGGCGCGCTGGTCGAGGAGGCGTCGAGCGACGCGCTCTACGCCGAGCCGCGCCACCCGTACACCAAGGCGCTGATGTCGGCGGTGCCGGTGCCGGACCCGGAGGTCGAGGAGAAGCGGGAGCGCATCCTGCTCACCGGCGACCTGCCCTCCCCGGCCAACCCGCCCTCCGGCTGCCGCTTCCACACCCGGTGCCCCTGGGCGCGGGAGCGGTGCGCGACCGAGCGTCCCGAGCTGCTGGACACGGGCGACGGGCACCGGGTGGCCTGCCACTTCCAGGCGGAGATCGCCGCGGGCGAGCTGGAGCGGACCGGCGGCGAGGTGGTCGCGGCGGCGCGGCCCGAGGAGCCGGTGACGGCGCCGGTGCCGGCCCCGGCGACGGGTGACGAGCCGGGCTCCGCGCCGGACGCGCCGGACGCGCCGGACGCGGGGGTCGTCGGCACGAAGTGAGCCGTGAGCCGGGCCGGTGATCCGGCCTGCGGTTCAAGGGGGACGGCGTCCACGGGGCGCCGTCCCCCTTCGTGTGTCCGGTCCACGTCCCCGGTTCACTGGTCCGGGGACGTCAACCGGGGACGCAAACTGGGGACGTGACGCATTGAACTCCAGGCATCTCGCATGCTGGACCTTCCAATGCAAGGTCGATGGCGGACACCAGGCACAATGTCGAGGTGTACCCGCAACTGTTCAGCCCGGGCGTCCAGCACACGCTCGAACTGGTCGGCATCTTCGTCTTCGCCATATCCGGCGCGCTGCTCGCCGTGCGCAAGAACTTCGACGTCTTCGGCATGGCCGTGCTCGCCGAGGTCACCGCGCTCGGCGGAGGGCTCATCCGTGACGTGGTGATCGGCGCCGTGCCGCCGGTCGCCTTCACCGACCTGGGCTTCTTCCTCACGCCGCTGGCGGCCACCGCCCTGGTCTTCTTCCTCCACCCCCAGGTGGAGCGCATCCAGACCGCGGTGAACGTCTTCGACGCGGCGGGCCTGGGCCTGTTCTGCGTGGCCGGCACGCTCAAGGCGTACGAGTACGGCCTGGGGCTCACCGCCTCGGCCACGCTGGGCATGGCCACCGCCGTCGGCGGCGGTGTGCTGCGGGACATGCTCGCCAACGAGGTGCCCTCGCTGCTGCGCTGGGACCGCGACCTGTACGCGGTGCCGGCCATCGTCGGTTCGGCGATGGCGGCGGTCTGCATCAAACTGGACACGCTCACCCCCGCCACCCTGGGACTGGCCGTGACGGTCGCCTTCGTGCTCCGGCTGCTCGCCATGCGGTTCCACTGGAGGGCTCCGCGTGCCTGGCACCGCCGGTCGACCGTCAAGGAGGTCCAGCCGGAGGAGGTCGCGGTGTGAGGTGGGTCACTGTCGGCGGTGGAAAAGCTACCGCTTAGTAACGTACGGGGTATCGTTCTCCCATGCCAGATGCAGCCTCCGCCCAGGCGACCCGGGCCACGATCGGTGACAGCGAGTTCGACCGGGACAGCACGGTCACCTGCCGGGAGCCCGGCGTGTACGACATCGACCTGCCCGCCGGCTGGACGATCTTCAACGCGGTCAACGGCGGCTTCCTGCTGGCCGTGGCGGCCCGCGCGCTCTCCGACGCGCTGCCGCACGCCGACCCGTTCTCCGTCACCGCGCACTACCTGACGGCCTCCACGCCGGGCCCCGCCGTGGTGCGCACCGAGGTGGTCCGCACCGGCCGCACCCTCTCCACCGGCCAGGCCTCGATCTACCAGCAGGACGCGGAGGGCAACGAGGTCGAGCGGATCCGGGTCCTCGCCTCCTACGGCGACCTGGACTCGCTGCCCGACGACGTCCGGACCAGCGCCGTGCCGCCGGTCTTCCCGCCCATCGAGCAGTGCTTCGGGCCGGACGACTCGCCGGAGCCGCTGCCGGGCGCGTCCGCCATCACGGACCGCCTGTTCATGAAGATGGACCCCGCGACGCTGGGCTGGGCGCTGGGCGCGCCCTCCGGCAAGGGCGAGGTGCGCGGGTACTTCGGCCTCGCCGACGGGCGGGACGCCGACCCGTTCTCGCTCCTGCTGACCGTGGACGCGCTGCCGCCGACCGCCTTCGACCTCGGCCTCACCGGGTGGGTGCCGACCGTCGAGCTCACCGCCCACATCCGGTGCCGCCCGGCCCCCGGCCCGCTGCGGGTCTCCATCACCACGCGCAACCTCGCGCACGGCTTCCTCGAGGAGGACGCCGAGGTCTGGGACACGGCCGGCCGCCTCGTCGCCCAATCCCGCCAGCTCGCCCGCGCCCGCCTGGCCTGACCTGGGGTCCGCGGTCCCTCGTCCGCCCTGCGGGCGCGGCGAGCGGCTGGGCCTGCCTTTTCCGCGGGCGGCTGGGGCGCCCAGGGGGCGGCACGGGCGGGCGCAGGCCCGAGCGCCACGGGGGACGGCTCGCTCAACAAGACCCGGGGTCCGGGGGGAGCTCCGGTTTCGGGAAGGGGCGGGGTGGGGGAACAGCCCGCGCAGCGGCCCCGGACCACCACCGCCCCGGGCCCTCGCGCGTCGCCCCGTAGAATCGAGGCACCATGGCATACCTCGACCACGCGGCGACGACCCCGATGCTGCCGGAGGCGGCCGCCGCGCTGACCGCTCAGCTGGCCGTCACCGGCAACGCGTCCTCCCTCCACGCGGCCGGCCGCCGCGCGCGCCGCACCGTCGAGGAGGCCCGCGAGACCCTCGCCGAGGCCCTCGGCGCCCGCCCCAGCGAGGTCGTGTTCACCTCCGGCGGCACCGAGGCGGACAACCTCGCCGTGAAGGGCCTGTACTGGTCCCGCCGCGACGCCGACCCCGCCCGCACCCGCGTCCTGGCCAGCCCCGTCGAGCACCACGCCGTCCTGGACGCCGTGCACTGGCTCGCCGAGCACGAGGGCGCCACCGTCGAGTACCTCCCCGTCGACGCCTTCGGCAGGGTCCACGCCGACGCCCTGCGCGCGGCGATCGCCCGCAACCCCGACGACGTCGCCCTGGCCACCGTGATGTGGGCCAACAACGAGATCGGCACCCTGATGCCGGTCCGCGAACTCGCCGACGTCGCCGCCGAGTTCGGCGTCCCGCTGCACGCCGACGCGGTGCAGGCGTTCGGGCAGGTGCCGCTCTCCTTCGAGGAGTCCGGCCTCGCCGCCGCCACCGTCTCGGGCCACAAGATCGGCGGCCCCTACGGCATCGGCGCCCTGCTGCTGCGCCGTGAGCACACCCCCGTCCCCGTGCTGCACGGCGGCGGACAGGAACGCCATGTCCGCTCCGGCACCCTCGACGTCCCCGCCGTGGCCGCCTTCGCGGTCGCCGGGGCGCACGCCGCCGAGTACCAGCCGCTGTTCGCCCAGCGGATCGGCGCCCTGCGCGACGAGCTGGTGGACGCCGTCCGCTCCGCCGTGCCCGAGGCGATCCTCGGCGGCGATCCCGACCGGGCCGGTCGGCTCCCCGCCAACGCGCACTTCACCTTCCCCGGCTGCGAGGGCGACTCCCTGCTGCTCCTGCTGGACGCCCAGGGCATCGAGTGCTCCACCGGCTCCGCGTGCACGGCCGGCGTCGCCCAGCCCAGCCACGTCCTGCTGGCCACCGGCACCGACCCGGACCTGGCCCGCGGCACCCTGCGGTTCTCCCTCGGCCACACCTCGACGCCCACCGACGTGGAGGCGGTCGCCAAGGCGATAGGCCCCGCGGTGGAACGCGCCCGCGCCGCCGGCCTCACCTGACCGGAACGGCGGCCGACCCCGGCTCCCGACCCGGCACCCGCCCCGGCGTCAGGCCCGGTTCTTGAGCGCCCCGCGCACCAGCTTCATGTACCGGTCCCAGTCCCAGTGGGGCCCGGGATCCGTGTGGTCCGCGCCCGGCACCTCGTGGTGGCCGATCACGTGCTTGCGGTCCACCGGTATGCCGTGGCGCTCGCATATCCCGGCCGTCAACCGCGCCGAGCCCTCGTACATGGCCGCGGTGAAGTCCTGCGGGCGGTCCACGAAGCCGACGTGCTCGATGCCGACGCTGCGCTCGTTGTAGTCCCGGTTGCCCGCGTGGTAGGCCACGTCCAGCTCACGGATCATCTGCGTGACGTGGCCGTCCCGGTCGACGATGTAGTGCGCCGCCGCCTGGTGGCCGGGGTCCTTGAACACCTTCACCGCCGTGCGGTACTCGCACTGGGTGATGTGGACGACGACCAGCTCCACCGGGTAGTCGTCGGGCCGGTCGGCCCGGCGGTAGTTGGCCTCCGAGGCGGCCGTCCACCGGGCGCCCGGGTAGTCCACCGCGCCCTCGACGCGGGGCTTCTCGACGCCCGGCACCCGCCACCACGCGCGGCTGAGGTCCTCGCGTGCGACCAGGCCGGCGCCGGCGGCCGTCGCGAGGCCGCCGATCAGCAGGGTCCGGCGCCTGACGCGCCGGCCCCCGTCCTTGCCCTTGTCCTTGCCGGACCCGGTGGTGGCGTTCACGTATCGCACAACGCATATCCGGGGACGGCGGTTCCCGGGCGCCCCGTACCCTGGAGGGGCTATGACCGATTCCCCGCAGCGCCCCCTCCGCGTCCTCGCCGCCATGTCCGGCGGTGTCGACTCCGCCGTCGCCGCCGCCCGTGCCGCCGAGGCGGGACACGAGGTGACCGGAGTGCACCTCGCGCTCTCCGCCAACCCGCAGTCCTTCCGCACCGGAGCCCGCGGCTGCTGCACCGTCGAGGACTCCCACGACGCCCGCCGCGCCGCGGACGTCATCGGCATCCCCTTCTACGTGTGGGACCTCGCCGACCGGTTCAAGGAGGACGTGGTCGACGACTTCGTCGCCGAGTACGAGGCCGGGCGCACCCCCAACCCCTGCCTGCGCTGCAACGAGAAGATCAAGTTCGCCGCGCTCCTCGACAAGGCGCTCGCCCTCGGCTTCGACGCCGTCTGCACCGGCCACTACGCCAAGGTGGTCCTCCGCGAGGACGGCTCCCGAGAGCTGCACCGCGCCTCGGACATGGCCAAGGACCAGTCCTACGTCCTCGGCGTCCTCGACGACCGGCAGCTCGCGCACGCCCTCTTCCCGCTCGGCGACACCGTCACCACCAAGGACGAGATCCGCGCCGAGGCCGCCCGCCGGGGCCTCGCGGTGGCGAAGAAGCCCGACTCGCACGACATCTGCTTCATCGCCGACGGCGACACCCAGGGCTTCCTCGCCAAGCGGCTCGGCAAGGCCGAGGGCGACATCGTCGACGAGTCCGGCGCCAAGCTCGGCACCCACGAGGGCGCCTACGGCTTCACCATCGGCCAGCGCAAGGGTCTGCGGATCGGCACGCCGGCCGCCGACGGCAAGCCGCGCTACGTCCTGGACATCTCCCCGGTGAACAACACGGTCACCGTCGGCCCCGCTGCCGCGCTCGACGTCACCGCGCTGACCGCGATCAAGCCCCGCTGGTGCGGCACGGCGCCCTCCGGCCCCGGCGCGTACACGGCCCAGCTGCGCGCCCACGGCGACGAGACCCCGGTCACCGCGGAGCTGGTCGACGGCACCCTGCACGTCGCCTTCGCCGAGCCCGTCCGCGGCGTCGCCCCCGGCCAGGCCGTGGTCCTCTACGACGGCACCAGGGTCGTCGGCTCGGCGACCATCGCCTCCACCACGCGGGCGACGGAGCCGGCCGCCACGGCCTGACGCCGTCGGCGCCCCGGGGCCGAACGGGACTCGTGGCGAGGGGAGTCGGTCCGACTGTTCCCGGAAGTGCCGGGCACCCGTACCTCCGACGATCCCGGTGCCGGAGGTGGACAGCCGCCCCGGTCACAGCTGAAGGGCGGCCTCATGCCTCGTTTGAGCTGGACCATGGAACAGCGGGCCACGGTGAAGCGGTACATGCTTCTCACCACGCTGTTCGCGGTGGCGGGCGTCGCCCTCGGGGTCTTCCTCGCCGCCTCCGGGAACGCCGGAGGATGGGTGGTGCTGGGGATGTGCCTGTGCATATGGGCGGCGTGCGTGCTGTTCGTCGGCTCCGTCCGGCGCGACCAGCCGTGAGAGTCCGGCCGTCGCGGCACGGGTCATGACGAAGGGCGTGCGGGCCCTCTTCCTCGCCCGGGGCGCTGTCGGACCCCACTGGCACGATGACCGGATGACCCACTCCACCGCGATCGCCGCCTACTGGAACGCCGCCGCCCACGCCTTCGACGAGGAGCCCGACCACGGGCTGCGCGGGGAGGCGACCCGCGCCGCCTGGGACCGGCTGCTGCGCCGGTGGGCGCCGCCGCTGCCCGCGGACGTGCTCGACCTGGGCTGCGGCACCGGCTCCCTTTCCGTGCTGCTGGCCGGGGCCGGGCACCGGGTGACCGGTGTGGACCTCGCCCCCGCGATGGCCGAGGCCGCGCGTGCGAAGCTGGCCGCCGCCGGGCTGCCGGGGGTCGTCCACGTCGGGGACGCGGCCGCGCCGCCGGTGGGGGAGGACCGCTTCGACATGGTCGTCGTGCGGCACGTGCTGTGGACGCTGCCCGACCCCGAGGCAGCCCTGCGCCACTGGGCGGGCCTGCTCCGCCCCGGCGGCACGCTGCTGCTGGTCGAGGGCCGCTGGCGACAGTCGGCCGACGCCGCCCCGTACGTCGACGGGGCGGAGGCGCTGCCGTGGACCGGCGGGGTGCGGCCGGAGACGCTGCGGGAGGCGGTCGCGCCGTACGCCTCCGAGACCGAGATCGAGGACCTGACGACCGACCCCGACCTGTGGGGCCGCGAGGTGGACGACATCCGCTACGCGCTGGTGGCGCGCGTGGGGTGAACCACGAGGGGGACCGGGCGGCCCGGAGGACGCCCTCCCGGCCGCCCGGTCCACAGCGTCTACTCCGCCTTCTCGGCCGTCTCCTTGACCGCCCGCAACGTGGCGTCCATGCCCTCGCCCATCTCGCGGAGGCGGTAGGCGATCACGGCCTCCTCCTTCTCCGGCATCTTCGCGATCACCCGGGTGAGCCCTGAAGGACCCGGCCCGATCACCGTCGACTCCCGGAGCAGCGTGCCGCCCTCGACCGGCGTGAGACCGAACGACCAGGTGGCCATCCGCTTCTCCAGCGCCTCCGCCGGGTCGCCGAAGCGGCCGTCGACGTCCAGGACGGCCCAGGTGAGCCGTCGGCCGGGCTCGAACTCCGTGATGTGGGCCATGGTGCGGCCCTTGCCGGCGATCGGGTGTTCGTTGTGGCCGATGTACCGCGCGCCGAGGGCCGGGCCGGTCGCCCCGTCCAGCCACTCGGTGCGCTTCAGCTCCGGGCTGCCCTTGGACATCTCCTCGATGTCGCTGACCACGGCCCACACCCGGGCGGGCTCCGCCGCGATGTGGATCTCGCGCTCGGTCGCAGGACCGTCGGAATAGCGCACCTCAACCCCCACTTCCGGGGCACGGTCGCTCGCCGGCCCCGCAGGGCGATGCTAGGCCCGCCAACTTCCCCGCGAAGGTGTGCGGTTGGCCACACCGTCGACCTTGGCGGGACGCGGCGGATCAGGCTCCCGCACCGCCGTACCGCTGCCCGACCTCGGCCACCAGCCGCGCCGTGACCGGCGCCGCCACCCCCTCGCCCTCGGCCGCGCGCAGGACGGCGCCGCCGATGGCGTCGAGCTCCAGGGCCCTGCCCGCCTCGGCGTCCCGCCGCATGGAGGACAGCATCCCGGGCGGGCAGTTGTCGTACATGGCCAGGGTCTTCGCCGGGGCCAGCGAGGCTCCGCGGGCGGACGCCACCGCGGCGATCTCCTCGGTGAGCGCGACCAGATCCTCCCGGTGCGTGGTGCGCACGCCCTGCGCGTCGGTCAGGTGGCGGGTGGTCAGCAGCGCGAAGGGGGCGAGGAACGCCAGCTTCCCCCAGAGCGCCGAGGCCTCCGAGGAGGCGATCCGCGCCCGCACCCCCGCCGACCCCAGCAGCTCCGCCACCCGTCCGAGCACCGGCTCGGGCAGCCCTGCCAGGTCGACGTCGCAGAACGGGCTGCCGTGCTCCACCACACCCGGCGCGACGCGGGTCGCCTCGACCCGGATCACTCCCGCCGCCACCTGCTCCGCGCCGTAGCGGGAGCGCAGCAGCTCGACGTGCTCCACCCCGTTCAGCAGCGGCACCACCACCGTGCCGGGGACCACGACCGTGGCCGGCACGCGCTCCAGGGCGGCGTCCAGCGAGGTCTGCTTGACGGCGACGAGGAGCAGGTCCACCGGCTCGCGCAGCTCGGTGTCCGCCTCCACCGCCGCGGTGAAGTCGCCGAAGGCCCCGCTGCGCACGGTGATCCCGCTCTCCCGCAGCACCGAGGCCGTCTCCTCGCGGGCCAGGCAGATCACCCGGTGGCCGGCGCGGGACAGCACGGCGGCGAGCAGCCCGCCGACACCGCCCGGGCCGAGCACCGCGACGGTGGCGGGGGAGGTGGTCTGGTGGGTGGGGGACGACATGGCGGTGGGGCTCCTTCCGGACGACCGGAGCCCGGACCCGGGCCCCACCGAGATGATCAGGGGCCGATGCCCCCAGGGCAAGCCCAGGCTTCGATGGCCGTACCCGAGCGAAGACTTGGGTCCGACGGCCCGTTCCGGTAACTCCCGGCGGCGTGCGGTGATCGCGTTTAGGGTGCGCCCCATGACAACCACGCGGGGGAGTACGCCAGTTGTGGCGTTCAAGGGCGCCGTCAAGGACTACGGCGCCGTACGCGCCGTCGACGGGCTGGACCTGGAGTTCAGGGCAGGGGAGCGGGTCGCCCTGCTGGGGCGCAACGGCGCGGGGAAGTCGACCTCCATCGCGCTGATGCTGGGGCTCGACGAGCCCACGGCGGGGACGGTCGAGCTCTTCGGGGGACCGCCGCGTGACGCGGTGGAGGGCGGCCGGGTCGGAGCGATGCTCCAGGACTTCAAGCCGGTCTCCCGGATCACCGTCGGGGAACTGATCGGCTTCGTGGGCTCCGCCTACCCGGCGCCGCTGCCCGTCGCCGAGGTACTGGAGCTCGCCGGGATCGCCCACCTCGGCGGGCGCCGGGTGGAGAAGCTCTCGGGCGGCCAGATCCAGCGGGTCTGCTTCGCCGTCGCGCTGTCCGGCGACCCGGACCTGCTGGTCCTGGACGAACCCACCGCGGCCCTGGACGTGCAGGCGCGGCAGGAGTTCTGGCGGTCGATGCGCGCCCTCACCGACCGCGGCAAGACGGTGCTGTTCTCCACCCACTATCTGGAGGAGGCCGACCGCAACGCCGACCGCATCGTGATGATCGACCGCGGCCGGCTGATCGCCGACGGCGGCAGCGCCGAGATCAAGCGGACCGTCGGCAGCGGTTTGGTGACCTTCGACGCGGTGTTCGGCACGCTTCCCGAGGGCGTCGCGGCGCTCCCCGGAGTGCGGACGGCGGAGGTGCGGGACGACAGGGTCGTGTTGCGGACCACCGACCCGGACGCGACCACGATCGCCCTGGTCGGGCTGCTGACACCGACCGGCCTGGAGGTCACCCAGGCCGGTCTCGAGGAGGCCTTCCTCACCCTGACGTCCGAGGCGTCCGACGCCTTCGGGGCGTCCCGTGCCTCCGAGACGTCCGGGTCCCCGGCGTCCGGCCCCGCGGTAGCGACCGCCACCCCCGCAGAGAAAGGTTTCACCCGATGAGCGCCGGAACCGCGGTCGTCTCCCGTTACGTCGGTCTCGAACTCAGGCGCACCTTCCGCGACCTCGGCTTCGTGATCTTCGGCATCGGCACGCCGGTGCTGATGTACAGCATCTTCACCTCGGTGGGAGACCAGGGCGAGGCCGCCGGCGGCTGGGACGTCCTCGCCATGGTCGGCATGGCGTCCTACGGTGCGCTGGGCGCCGCACTGACCGCCGGTTCGGCCGTCGCCGAGGACAAGGCCAACGGCTGGCTGCGGCAACTGCGCGTCACCCCGCTCACGCCCGCCCAGGTGGTCGCCGGGCGGACGCTGACCGGGTCGCTGATGGTGCTTCCGGCGGTCATGGCGGTCCTGCTCACCGCCCGGCTGCTCAACGGGGTGGACCTGGCGCTGTGGCAGTGGCTCGCCCTGACCGGGCTGCTCTGGCTGGGGTCCCTGCCGTTCACCATGCTCGGCATCGCCAACGGCTACCTGCTCTCCCAGCAGGCCGCCAACGTCACCAACGTCACCTGCAACCTGGCGCTCGCCCTCATCGGCGGACTCTGGTTCCCGCTCACCGAGTTCCCCTCCGGCCTGGCCGCCGTCGGCGAGTGGACCCCCGGGTACCTCTTCGCCCGGCTCGGCCACGACACCGTCGCCGGGCACGCCCCCGGCCTGGTCACCGTGGCCGGACTGGCCGCCTGGCTGCTGGTCTTCGGCGCCTACGCGGCGCACGGCTACCGCAGGGCGGGCCGCCGGGCCTGACCGTCCGGCCTGTGGGGGTGAACGAGTACGGTGAACGGCATGAACATCTGCGTCTTCCTCTCCGCCGCCGACCTCGACGAGAAGTACACCCGGCCCGCCCGGGAGTTCGCCGAGCTCATAGGCCGGGGCGGGCACACCCTGGTGTGGGGCGGGTCCGACTCCGGTCTGATGAAGGTGGTCGCGGACGGCGTGGAGGAGGCCGGGGGCGGGCTGTACGGCGTCTCCGTCGACTTCCTGTCGGCCAAGGCGCGGCCGGGCCTGGACACCATGGTCGTGGCCAAGGACCTGCCCGAGCGCAAGCGGCTGATGCTGGAGCGGGCCGACGCGGTCGTGATCATGGTGGGCGGAACCGGCACGCTGGACGAGGCCACCGAGATCATGGAGCTGAAGAAGCACGGGCACACCGAGATGCCGATCGTGCTGCTCAACACCGCGGGCTTCTACGACGGCCTGCACCAGCAGTTCCTGCGGATGGAGGCCGAGGGCTTCCTGTTCCGGCCGCTCACCGAGATGATCTTCTTCGCCGAGGAGCCGCTGGGCGCGATGGCCTACCTGGAGGAGAGCCTCGGGCACGTGTGACGAGGGCCGGATGCGAGCATGGGGCGCATGGCAACTCATGTGATCACCGGTGCCGGCTCCGGCATCGGCGCGGCCGTCGCCCGTCGGCTCCTGGAGCGCGGCGACGAGCTCGTGCTGCACGCCCGCGACGCCGGCCGGGCCAAGGAACTCGCGGCCCGCTTTCCCGGGGCGCGCACCCTGGTCGGCGACCTGAACGACCCGGACAAGCTGTCCTGGGCCTTCTCCCACCAGACCCTGCCCGAGCGGATCGACTCGCTGCTGCACGTCGCCGGCGTCGTCGACCTCGGGCCGGTCGGCGACCTCACGCCCAAGGCGTGGCGGCACCAGCTGAACGTCAACCTGATCGCCCCCGCGGAGCTGACCCGGCACTTCCTGCCGCAGCTGCGGGTCGCCAAGGGGCACGTCGTCTTCGTCAACTCCGGCGCCGGGCTCGCCGCCCACGCCCACTGGTCCGCGTACGCCGCCTCCAAGCACGGCCTGAAGGCGCTCGCCGACTCCCTGCGCCAGGAGGAGCACGGCAACGGCGTGCGGGTCACCTCCGTCTACCCGGGCCGCACCGCCACGCCCATGCAGGCCAAGGTCCACCAGCAGGAGGGCAAGGAGTACGACGAGGCCCGCTGGATCGACCCCGGGTCGGTGGCCACCAGCATCCTCATGGCCCTCGACCTGCCCCGCGACGCCGAGGTCAACGACCTCACCGTCCGCCCGGGCCGCTGACCGGCGTGCCGGCCGCCGCCGAGGAAGCGATACGCGCCTGGCTCGAGGACGTCCGGTCCCGGGCCGGGGCCGCGCTGCTCCTGGCCGGGGGCGAGCTCGGGCCGCCCCTCGACCGGCGGCCGGTGCTCGCCGAGGTCTTCGACCCGGGCGCCCTCGCCGGGCTGCTGGCGCTGACCACCCGTGGCGCCTTCACCGGCGACGTCTGCCGGTGCCTGGGCAGCGTGACGGTGGCTCTGCTCGACCAGGACGCCGAGTTCACGGCGAGCGCGTCGCTGCACGGCACGGACACCGTCTCGTGGGAACGGACCCGTTTCCGCAACGACCTCACGGTGGCCGACCCGGCCGGCCTCGCGGCGTGGCTGAGGCGGGCCGGGCTCGACCTCGGGCCCGGCCCGAGCGGGCCCGCCCGCGGCGGTGCCTGACTTTCCGCCCCACCGGCCCCTTCCGTACGCTTCCGACGTGAGCGAAAAGCGCAGGTACACCTTCGGGGCCGCCACCGGGGTCGGCTCCCTCCCCGGCGAGGACGCGCAGGAGGCCGCGAGGACCGCCGTCGGGTCCTTCGAGACGTTCGCGTTCCTCCCCGAGCTGCCCGCCCGCGGCCCGGGCGCCGACATGATCGGCCGGACCGCCGGCCTCCTGGTCGAGATGTACGCCCGCGTCGAGCCGAGCGGCTGGCGCCTCGGCGACCGCCCCGGCCGCGACACCCGCCGCGCGCACGCCTGGCTGCGGCAGGACCTGGACGCCCTCGAGGAGCACACGCAGGGCTACCAGGGCCAGTTGAAGGTGCAGGCCGTCGGGCCGTGGACGCTCGCCGCCGCGCTGGAGCTCAGGAACGGCGAGGCGGTCCTCTCCGATCCGGGCGCCGCACGCGACCTGACCGGCTCCCTCACCGAGGGCCTGCGCGACCACCTCGCCGGACTGCGCCGCCGTGTCCCCGGCGCCGGGATCGTGCTGCAGCTCGACGAGCCCTCCCTCACCGCCGTGCTCCGCGGCCAGGTGCGCACCGCCAGCGGCTACCGCACCCACCGCGCCGTCGACCGGCAGGTGGTGGAGGCCGGGCTGCGCGAGGCGATCGGCGTCCACGACGGCCCCGTCGTCGTCCACTCCTGCGCCCCCGACGTCCCGTTCGCCCTGCTGCGCCGCTCCGGCGTCGACGCGGTGTCCTTCGACTTCTCGCTCCTCACCGAGCGTGACGACGACACGATCGGCGAGGCCGTGGAGGACGGCATGCGGCTGTTCGCCGGAGTCGTGCCGGGGACCGACGCCCCGTTGTCGGACCCTGCGGGTAGCGTCATGGGTGTCAGGACGCTGTGGCGCAGGCTGGGACTGCGTCCGGGACTGCTCCCGGAGGCGGTCACGATCACGCCCGCGTGCGGACTCGCGGGGGCCACCCCCGGGTACGCGCGCAAGGCGCTCGCGCATTGTGTCCGGGCGGCGACATCGCTCGCGGACAACCCTGAGTGACGGGAGGACCGACAGTGGCCGGCGACGAGCAGGCGAACACGGCGGACGGCGTGGCGGGCGGCACGCCGGAGAGTGCGGTGCCCAGCGAGGCCCGGGACCGGCACGCGCAGCTGGCCGAGCAGATCGAGGAGCACCGCTTCCGTTACTACGTGAAGGACGCTCCCGTCGTCAGCGACGCGGAGTTCGACCGGCTGCTGCGCTCGCTCGAGGCGCTGGAGGAGGAGTACCCCGAGCTGCGCACGCCCGACTCGCCGACCCAGAAGGTCGCCGGGGCGTACGAGACGGAGTTCACCGCCGTCACCCACCGCGAGCGGATGCTCTCCCTGGACAACGCCTTCGACGCCGAGGAACTCGCCGCCTGGGCGGACCGCGTGGCCAAGGAGATCGGCGCCTCCGCCCACCACTTCCTCTGCGAGCTCAAGGTCGACGGCCTCGCCGTCAACCTGACCTACGAGCAGGGCCGCCTCACCCGCGCCGCCACCCGCGGCGACGGCCGCACCGGCGAGGACATCACGCCCAACGTGCGCACCATCGCCGAGATCCCGCACCGGCTGCACGGCGAGGACCTCCCCGACCTGGTCGAGATCCGCGGCGAGGTCTACTTCCCGATGGAGGCGTTCGAGGAGCTCAACGCCCGCCTGGTCGCGGCCGGCGACAAGCCCTTCGCCAACCCCCGCAACGCGGCGGCCGGTTCGCTGCGCCAGAAGGACCCCAAGGTGACCGCCACCCGCCCGCTGCACATGGTGGTGCACGGCATCGGCGCCCTGGAGGGCTACCGCGGCTCGGGCATGTCCCGGCTCTCCGAGGCCTACGACCTGCTGCGGTCCTGGGGGCTGCCGACGGCCCGGCACAACAAGGTGGTCGACGGCCTCGACGGGGTGCGCGCGTTCATCGCCCACTTCGGCGAGAACCGCCACTCCGTGGAGCACGAGATCGACGGCGTGGTCGTCAAGCTCGACGAGATCCCGCTGCAGGGCCGCCTCGGCTCCACCTCGCGCGCGCCGCGCTGGGCGATCGCCTGGAAGTACGCCCCCGAGGAGGTCAACACCAAGCTGGTCAACATCCGCGTGGGTGTCGGCCGCACCGGCCGCGTGACGCCGTACGCCCAGGTGGAACCGGTCACGGTGGCCGGCTCCGAGGTCGAGTTCGCCACCCTGCACAACCAGGAGGTCGTCAAGGCCAAGGGCGTCCTCATCGGCGACACGGTGGTGCTGCGCAAGGCCGGCGACGTCATCCCGGAGATCCTCGGCCCGGTCGCCGACCTGCGGGACGGCAGCGAGCGGGAGTTCGTGATGCCCGCCGAGTGCCCCGAGTGCGGCACGGCGCTGCGGCCCATGAAGGAGGGCGACATCGACCTGCGGTGCCCCAACGCCCGGGCCTGTCCCGCCCAGATCCGCGAGCGCCTCTTCTACCTGGGTGGCCGCAAGGCGCTGGACATCGAGAACTTCGGCTACGTGTCCGCCGCCGCGCTCAGCCGGCCGCTGGAGCCGTCCGAGCCGCCGCTGCGCGACGAGGGCGACCTCTTCGACCTCACCATCGAGCAGCTGCTGCCCATCAAGGCGTACGTCCTGGACAAGGACAGCGGACTGCCCAAGCGGGACCCGAAGACCGGCGAGGACAAGATCGCGACGCCCTTCGCCAACAAGGAGGGCGAGCCGCGGAAGAACGCCGTGGCCATGCTGGAGAACATCGCCGCCGCCAAGGAGCGGCCGCTGGCCCGCGTCCTCACCAGCCTCTCCATCCGCCACGTCGGCCCGGTCGCCGCCGAGGCGCTGGCCCGTGAATTCCGTTCGCTGGAGCGCATCGAGGCGGCCACCGAGGCCGAACTCGCCGCCACCGAGGGCGTCGGGCCCATCATCGCCGCCTCGCTCAAGGAGTGGTTCGCCGAGGACTGGCACCAGGAGATCCTCCACAAGTGGCGCGCGGCCGGCGTCCGCACGGAGGACGAGGCCACCGGCGAGGACGAGGGCCCGCGCCCGCTGGAGGGTCTGACCGTCGTGGTCACCGGGACGCTCACCGCCTACACCCGGGACGGCGCCAAGGAGGCCCTGGTGAGCCGGGGCGCCAAGGTGACCGGGTCGGTGTCGAAGAAGACCTCCTTCGTGGTGGTCGGCGACAACCCGGGGTCCAAGTACGACAAGGCGATGCAGCTGAAGGTGCCGGTGCTCGACGAGGACGGGTTCGCCGTGCTGTTGGAGCGGGGCCCGGAAGCCGCCCAGGAGGCCGCCCTCCCCGCCGAGGGGGCCGCGGAGCCCGCAGCGGCCGAAGCCGGTGCCGAGGAGGCGGAGTAGCGGCGCCCGGGCGCCCGGCAGCGGGCGCCGCCCTCGCTCCGCCCCTCGCGGAGACCGGACGAACAGGTGGGGAACGGGCCTTCCGGGCAGTTCGGGGGCAAGCGGGCAACCGTCGGTGACCGGTGCCCAGGAGGCCGTCCGCCGCCTACTGTGGGGACGGTGCACCGACCGCCTCCAGGCGTCGGGGCACGCCCACCGCCGCGGGATCGGCCGCGGACCAGAGGGTTCGGACACGCGCGGCCGCGAGGTCGCGCGCCGGCCGTGCGGCGTGGCGCCGCCGGCCGGGAGAGGGACGGGGTATGGAACCGACCGAGAACGCCGCGTCGGGCCCTGGGCTGCGCGCACGCGTGACAGGCGCCCTGCGGCGGGTGTTCTCCCGGCTCGCCCCCGCCACCGCCGGCCGTCCCGACGCCCCCGCCCTCCGTCCGGTCCGCCCGGCCCCCGCGCCGTTCGGCGGGCAGTGGGCCGGCACCGGGCCCGCCACCCTCGCGGCCGCCCCCCTCGCCCGCCCCGCGTCCACCGTGCGCCGGGACCTCGGCGAGGACGGCGACCGGCAACCGCCCGCCTGGCCCGTACTGCCCGTGGTGGTGGTCGCCGCCGCCGGTTTCGTGCTGGGGGCCGGCTTCTACCGCGCCTTCTCCGGCCCGCACGCCCTCTTCCCGCCCGGCGCCGTCGGCTGGTCGCTGGCCCTGCTCACCGGCGTGATCGTCGGCCACCTGGTGCTCCTCGGCCGGACCCGCTGGTGGGGCGGCACCGGAGCCGGCGCCGCCCTCACCCTCGCCGTCCTGCTGCTCTACGGCTGGGTGCCGGCCGGCCTGGTCAGCATCACCGTGGTCGTCTTCTCCGGAATGGCCCGCAGACGCAGCAGACGTCAGAACCTGCTGTGCGGCGCCGTCGACATCCTCGGCATCGCCGTGGGGGCGCTGGTGCTCGCCCTGTTCGGCAGGTTCCCCTCCGTCGAGGCCCCCTGGCAGGCGCAGTACTGGACCGGGTCCGTCGCCCCCGAGGTCGCCGCGGTCGCCGTCGCCTACCTCGCCGTCACCCGCGTCCTGCTCTGGTACCTCCAGGCGCCCTGCGGCGACAGCCTCCCCGTCCTCACCCGCACCGACGTCACCCGGCAGGGGCTGCTCGCCGCCGCCCTGTTCGGCATCGCCCCGCTGATGTGCGTGGTGGCCTCCGTGCAGCCGATGCTGCTGCCGCTCTTCGCCATCCCGCTGATCGCCCTGGACCGCACCCTGTGGATGGCCCGGGCCCGCGCCGAGGAACAGCTGCGCGACCCGCTCACCGGCCTGCCCAACCGTCAGTGGCTGCTGGAGCGCACCTGGAGCGCCCTGGACGACGCCGAACGGATGGACGCCCGGACCGCTTTGGTCCTCATCGACCTGGACCGCTTCCGCTCGGTCAACGACACGCTCGGCCACATGGCGGGCGACCGCCTGCTGGTGCAGACGGCCGACCGCCTGCGCCGCGCCCTGCCCGACGGGGCCGAGGCCGCCCGGCTCGGCGGCGACGAGTTCGCCGTCCTGCTGCCGCTCACCGACTCCACCACCTCGGCCACCCGGGCCGCCCGCGCCCTGGTCGCCGAACTGGGCTCCCCGCTCGACCTGGACGGGCTCACCCTGGTCCTGGAGGCCAGCGCCGGCGTGGCGCTCTTCCCCGACCACGCGCCGGACGCCGAAGGGCTGCTGCGCCGGGCCGACGTCGCGATGTACCAGGCCAAGCGCGACCGCACCGGCGTGGAGGCCTACGAGTCCAAGCGGGACTCCAACACCCCCGACCGCCTCGGGCTCCTGGGCGACCTGCGCAGGGCGCTCGACGCCCACGAGGTCGAGCTCCACTACCAGCCCAAGGTGCGCTTCGACGGACAGGTCGCCGGCCTGGAGGCGCTGGTGCGCTGGGTGCACCCCGACCGGGGCAAGGTGCCGCCCGACGAGTTCATCGCCATCGCCGAGTCCTCCGGGCTGATGCCGCACCTCACCGAGTACGTCCTGGAGACCGCCCTCGCCCAGGTCGCCCGGTGGCGCGCGCAGGGCCTGATGGTCCCGGTCGCCGTCAACGTCTCGCCGCGCGACGTCCACACCCCCGGCTTCGCCGGGTCGGTGGCCGCGCGGCTGGCCCGGCACGGCGTCCCGACGGGCGCCCTCCAGCTGGAGATCACCGAGCACGTGCTGCTGGAGGACCCGCAGCGGGCCGCCGACACGCTGGCGGCGCTCAGCGGCCACGGCGTCAAGCTGTCGCTGGACGACTTCGGCACCGGATACTCCTCCCTGGTCCACCTGCGGCGGCTGCCGGTCAGCGAACTGAAGATCGACCGTTCCTTCGTCGCCAGGCTGGCCGTGGACTCCCAGGACGCCGAGATCGTGCGCTGCACGGTCGACCTGGCCCACTCGCTGGACCTGCTGGTCGTCGCCGAGGGCGTGGAGGACGACGAGACCTGGGAACGCCTGCGGGACCTGGGCTGCGACGCCGTCCAGGGCTGGCTCGTCTCCGCGGCGATGCCTCCCGACGAGACCACCGCGTGGCTCAAGGCCCGGGGCGTCCGGCGCTCCCCGGCCGCACTCGACCCGGGCCGGGGCTGAGGCGGGCGGCCCGGAAACGGCTCCCTGGGGGAAACCGGTGCGTGGTCACCTGGCCGTGAGCCATAGGATTGGGGTCCACACCACAGAACTCTCACCCCAGAGGATCGCTGCATGCCTGGCATCACGCGCGAGGAGGTCGCCCACCTCGCCCGGCTGGCGCGTCTGGAGCTGAAGCCCGAAGAGCTCGACCACTTCGCAGGCCAGCTCGACGACATCATCGGCGCGGTCGCCCGCGTCAGCGAGGTCGCCGACCAAGACGTGCCCCCGACCTCCCACCCGCTCCCGCTGACCAACGTCATGCGCGCGGACGAGGTCCGTCCCTCGCTCACCCCCGAGCAGGCGCTCTCCGGCGCCCCTGCCCAGGAGCAGCAGCGTTTCAAGGTGCCGCAGATCCTGGGTGAGGAGCAGTAGTCATGACCGACATCATCAAGCTCACCGCGGCCGAGACGGCCGCGAAGATCGCCTCCGGCGAGCTCACGGCCGTCGAGGTGACCGAGGCCCACCTGGCCCGTATCGAGGCCGTCGACGAGAAGGTCCACGCCTTCCTGCACATCGACCGCGAGGGCGCGCTCGCGCAGGCCCGCGAGGTCGACGCCAAGCGTGAGCGCGGCGAGAAGCTCGGCCCGCTGGCCGGCGTGCCGCTGGCGCTCAAGGACATCTTCACCACCGAGGGCATCCCGACCACGGTCGGCTCCAAGATCCTCGAGGGCTGGATCCCGCCGTACGACGCCACGCTGGTCAAGCGCCTGAAGGCGGCCGACGTCGTCATCCTCGGCAAGACCAACATGGACGAGTTCGCGATGGGCTCCTCCACCGAGAACAGCGCCTACGGCCCGACCGGCAACCCCTGGGACCTGACCCGGATCCCCGGCGGCTCCGGCGGCGGCTCCTCTGCCGCGCTGGCCGCCTACATGGCCCCGCTGGCCATCGGCACCGACACCGGCGGCTCCATCCGCCAGCCGGCCGCCGTCACCGGCACGGTCGGCGTCAAGCCGACCTACGGCGCGGTCTCCCGCTACGGCATGGTGGCGTTCTCGTCCTCCCTGGACCAGGGCGGCCCCTGTGCCCGCACCGTCCTCGACGCGGCCCTGCTGCACGAGGCGATCGCCGGCCACGACCCGATGGACTCCACCTCCATCGACGCCCCGGTCCCGCCGGTCGTCGAGGCCGCCCGCAACGGCTCGGTCGCCGGCATGCGCGTCGGCGTGGTCAAGCAGTTCCGCGGCGAGGGCTACCAGGCCGGCGTGGTGCAGCGGTTCGAGGAGTCGGTCGAGCTGCTGAAGTCGCTCGGCGCCGAGATCGTCGAGCTGGACTGCCCGTCGTTCGACCTCGGGCTCTCCGCGTACTACCTGATCGCGCCCTCCGAGTGCTCGTCCAACCTGGCCCGCTTCGACGGCCTGCGCTACGGCCTGCGGGTCGGCGACGACGGCGGCAACTCGGCGGAGACGGTCACCTCGCTCACCCGCGAGGCCGGCTTCGGCGACGAGGTCAAGCGCCGCATCATGCTCGGCACCTACGCGCTCAGCTCGGGCTACTACGACGCCTACTACGGCAGCGCGCAGAAGGTCCGCACGCTGATCACGCGCGACTTCGAGAAGGCCTTCGAGCAGGTCGACGTCATCGTCTCGCCGACCACGCCGACCACCGCCTTCCCGATCGGCGAGCGCGCCGACGACCCGATGGCGATGTACCTCGCCGACCTGTGCACCATCCCCACCAACCTGGCGGGCAACGCGGCCATGTCGCTGCCCTGCGGACTCGCCCCGGAGGACAACCTCCCGGTCGGTCTGCAGATCATCGCCCCGGCGATGCAGGACGACCGTCTGTACAAGGTCGGAGCGGCCGTCGAGGCCGCCTTCGTGGAAAAGTGGGGACACCCGCTCATCGAGGAGGCTCCGTCGCTGTGAACTCGCTGAAGAAGGCCAAGGGCTTCAAGAAGTCCCGCAACGGGACGTACCTGTCCATCGCCACCACCGCCTTCGGTGCCGTGACGGTCGTCAAGCAGATCCGCAGGGCCCGTCAGGAGAGCGACTCGCTGCGGCTGCTGGACGCCGCCGTCTCCGGCGTCGCCATCGTGACCGGCATCGCCCTGCTGCTGCGCGACCTGAAGCAGCTGGGCGACGACGACGTCCTGCTGGGCTGAGAGGGAAGTTACACCGTGACCACCACGACCGACCTGGTGTCGTACGAGGACGCGCTGGCGTCCTACGACCCCGTCATGGGCCTCGAGGTCCATGTCGAACTCGGCACCAACACCAAGATGTTCTGCGGCTGTTCGACCGCGCTCGGCGCGGAGCCGAACACCCAGACCTGCCCGATCTGCCTCGGCATGCCCGGCGCCCTCCCGGTCGTCAACGCGACCGGCGTGGAGTCGGCGATCAGGATCGGTCTCGCGCTGAACTGCGAGATCGCCGAGTGGTGCCGCTTCGCCCGGAAGAACTACTTCTATCCGGACATGCCGAAGAACTTCCAGACCTCCCAGTACGACGAGCCGATCGCCTTCAACGGCTACCTCGACGTGCAGCTGGAGGACGGGGAGACCTTCCGCGTCGAGATCGAGCGCGCCCACATGGAGGAGGACACCGGCAAGTCGACGCACGTCGGCGGTGCCACCGGCCGCATCCACGGCGCCTCCCACTCGCTGCTGGACTACAACCGCGCCGGCATCCCGCTGATCGAGATCGTCACCAAGCCCATCGAGGGCGCCGGCGAGCGCGCGCCCGAGGTCGCCCGGGCGTACGTGCGCGAGCTGCGCGAACTCATCCGTGCCCTCGGGGTGTCCGAGGCCCGCATGGACAAGGGCCAGATGCGCTGCGACGTCAACCTGTCGCTGCGCCCGCACGGCCGGGAGAAGTTCGGCACCCGCAGCGAGACCAAGAACGTCAACTCGCTGCGCTCGGTGGAGCGCGCCGCCCGCTTCGAGATCCAGCGGCACGCGGCGGTGCTGTCCTCGGGCGGCACCATCGTGCAGGAGACCCGCCACTTCCACGAGGACACCGGGTCGACGACCTCGGGCCGCGTGAAGGAGGAGGCGGAGGACTACCGCTACTTCCCCGAGCCGGACCTGGTCCCGGTCGCCCCGTCCCGCGAGTGGGTCGAGGAGATCCGGGCCCAGCTGCCGGAGATGCCGCTGGCCCGCCGCAACCGGCTGCGCGAGGAGTGGGGCGTGTCGGCCACCGACATGCAGGCCATCCTCAACGCCGGTGCGCTGGACCTGATCGTCGGGACGATCGACGCCGGTGCCGACGCGGCCTCCGCCCGCAAGTGGTGGATGGGCGAGCTGGCCCGCAGCGCCAACGAGGCGGGCGTCGCGCCCGAGCAGCTGGCGATCACCCCCGCCCAGGTGGCCCGGGTGTCCGAGCTGGTCGCCAAGGGCGAGCTCAACGACAAGCTGGCCCGCCAAGTCATCGAGGGCGTGCTGGCCGGCGAGGGTTCGCCGGACGAGGTCGTGGAGAAGCGCGGCCTGAAGGTCGTGTCCGACGAGGGCGCGCTCGGCGCGGCCGTGGACGAGGCGATCGCCGGCAACCCGGGCGTCGCGGACAAGATCCGCGGCGGCAAGGTAGCGGCGGCCGGCGCGCTGGTCGGCGCGGTCATGAAGGCCACCCGCGGCCAGGCCGACGCGGCCCGCGTCAAGGAGCTCATCCTCGAGAAGCTCGGCGTCACCGAGGGCTGACCCCTTCGACCGCCCGCGTGACGCACGGCGCCCCGAGCCCTCCGGCCCGGGGCGCCGTCGCGTCCGGCGGCCGCCGTGCGGGCGCCCCTGACCGCCATCCGTGGAAACCGTCAGGTGACCCGGAGCTCCAGGACGCGGTCGTCGCCCTTGCGCGGCTCGCCGCGGGTGTCGGTGTTGGAGGTGACCAGCCACAGCCGGTCCCCGCCCGCCGCGAGCACCGTCCGCAGACGCCCGTACTTCCCCTCCAGGAAGGACTGCGGTTTCGCCGACGCCTTGGTGCCGTCCAGCGGGATCCGCCACAACCGCTCGCCGCGCAGCCCGGCCAGCCACAGCGAACCCTCGGCGTAGGCCAGGCCGCTGGGGGAGGCGTCCTCGGTCCTCCACTGGGCGAGCGGGTCGCGGAACTCCGGGCCGCCTCCCTTGCCCTCCTGCTCGGGCCAGCCGTAGTTGCCGCCCGGCACGATCTGGTTCACCTCGTCCCAGGTGTCCTGCCCGAACTCCGCCGCGAACAGGCGTTGCTTGCCGTCGAAGGCCAGACCCTGCACGTTGCGGTGACCCCACGAGAAGACGGGGGAGTCCGGGAAGGGGTTGCCCGGCGCGGGCTCGCCCTCCGGGGTCAGCCGGAGGATCTTGCCGCCGAGCGACTCCCGGTCCTGCGCCAGCGGTCGGTCGCCCGCCTCGCCGGTGCCGACGTACAGCAGCTTGTCGGGCCCGAAGGCGATGCGTCCGCCGTTGTGCACGAAGGCCTTGGGGATGCCCCGGAACACCGTGTCCGGCTCGCCGAGTTGCTCTCCCGCCGGCCGGTCCGGGCGGTAGAGCATCCGCACGATCCGGTTGTCGGAGGCCGAGGTGAAGTAGGCGTAGAGGTAGTGGTCCGAGGAGAAACCCGGGGACAGCGCCAGCCCGAGCAGCCCGCCCTCGCCCTCGGGGGACACCCCCGGTACCTCGCCGACCTCGGTCTTCTTCCCGTTCCTGGTGTCGATCCGGGTGATCGTGCCCTCGTCGCGGGAGGCGACCAGCAGCGCGTCGTCGCTCGGCGCCGCCACACCCCAGGGCGACTTCAGCCCGGTGGCGACCGTCCGCACCACCTCCACCGACCCCTTGGCCGGAGGCGTCCTCGGGCCCGGGCTCGCCGACGGCGAGGGGGCCGCCGCTCCGCTGCTCGTGGACGTGGGGGACGGTCCCCTCCCGCCCTCGTCACCGGAGGAGCAGCCGGCCGTCAGCAGGAGCGCGGACGCGGTCAGGGCGGCGGCCGCGGCAGTTGGACGTCGCACGAGGAGGTCCCTTCGGTCGGGTCGGTCACGGCGGGGGCCGAGCGGCACCGCACGGGTTTCGGGCCCACCCTGTCCTACACCGGACGGCCGCCGAAAGTTCCCGCACCGCGCGGACCGCACCGCGCGGACCGCACCGCGCGGACCGCGCCGCTCGCCCCCGGATCCTCCGCGCCGACCGCGCCGCCCGCGCCGACCGCGCGCGTTCAGTCCAGCGCCGCCGGCAGGTCCCGCAGCTCCGCGAGGTCCTCGGCGGTGAGCCGCAGCGCGGCCGCGGCGGCGTTCTGCCCGGCCCAGCGCTCCTGCTTGGTGCCCGGCACCGCCACCACGTGCGGCCCCTGCGCGAGCACCCACGCCAGGGCCACCTGCGCCGGGGTCACGTCCTCCCCGTGCCGCGCGGCGACCCGGCGCAGCCCGGCGACGATCGGCTGGTTGGCGGCCATCATCTCCGCGGTGAACCGCGGGTGACGGGCCCGCGCGTCGTCCGGCTCGAAGCCCTCGCCCGGGGTGAGCGTGCCGGTGAGGTAGCCGCTGCCCAGCGGCGTCGCGGCCAGGAACGCGACCCCGTGCCCCGTGCACCAGGGCAGCAGGGTCTCCAGCGCCTCCCGCGACCAGACGGACAGCTCCGCCTCGACCGCGGTCACCGGGAACACCCGCTGCAGGCGGCTCAGCTGCTCCAGCGTCCCCCGGTGGGGTCTCGCCCCCGGCCGCCGCCCGGAGCGGGCGCCGCCCACCGCGCACAGCCCGAGCGAGCGGACCTTTCCCTCGCGCACCAGCTCGGCCATGGCCCCCCAGGTCTCCTCGACCGGGACCTCGGGATCCGCGCGGTGCAGCTGATAGAGGTCGATCACGTCGGTCTGCAGCCGCCGCAGCGAGGCGTCGCAGGCCCGCCTCACGTAACCGGGACGGCCGTTGGCGACCAGATGCCCCTCGCCCACGAGGAGCCCCACCTTGGTGGAGACGAACGCCTCGGAGCGGCGCTCCTTGAGCACGCGGCCCAGCAGCAGCTCGTTGGTGAACGGCCCGTACATGTCGGCCGTGTCGAGGAGGGTGGCCCCGCCGCCCAGGTCCAGGGCCCGGTGCACGGCGCGCAGCGACTCCCCGCCGCGCTGCCGCGAGGTGCTGTACGCCCAGCTCATCGGCATGCACCCCAGCCCGACGGCGCCGACCTCGAGCGTCGTCGAGCCCATCCTCCTGCGCTCCACCTGCCCGCGACCCTCCCTAGGCCTGCCCTGCCCGCCACCGCACGCGGGATCCCAACCTAACGTCTGCCGTCCGGCGCCACTCACCTAGCCTCGGGGCATGACTGCTGACGTGTGGCTGCCCTACCGCGAGGACGAACTGGAAGGACTGCCGGAGGGCCTCGTCCCCTGGTTCTGGGACGGCCAGGACGCGTACCCCGCGGACCCCGCCGACTGCGCCCTCTATGTCGTGCCGTACCTCAGGCCCGGTTCCGTGGCCGTCCGCCCGATGCCCGAGATGACCTCGCTGAAGGTGGTGCAGACGCTGTCGGCCGGCATCGACCACATCGAGACGGGACTCGCCTCGCTGCCCGGCGGCGTCCAGGTCTGCAACGCCCGCGGCGTCCACGACGCCAGCACCGCGGAGCTCACCCTGGCCCTGATCCTCGCCCAGCTGCGCGGCATCCCCGACTTCGCGCGCGCCCAGGAACGGGGCGAGTGGCTGGGCGGTTTCCGGCCGGCGCTCGCCGACCGGACCGTACTGATCGTCGGCTACGGAGCCATCGGCTCGGCGGTCGAGGACCGGCTCGTGCCTTTCGACGTCGCGCGGGTGGTGCGCGTCGCGCGCTCCGCCCGCGCCACGGCGCGCGGCCCGGTGCATCCGCTCTCCGAGCTCCCGGGGCTCCTGCCGGAGGCGGACGTGGTGGTACTGCTCACCCCGCTCACCGAAGCCACCCGGGGCCTGGTGGACGCGAAGTTCCTGGCCGGGATGAAGGACGGGGCCCTGCTGGTGAACGTCTCGCGCGGTCCGGTGGTGGACACCGAGGCCCTGCTCGCGGAGGTGCGGACCGGCCGGCTCCGGGCCGCCCTGGACGTCACGGACCCCGAGCCGCTGCCGCCCGGCCACCCCCTGTGGACCGCGCCCGGAGTTCTGATCAGCCCTCATGTCGGCGGCCCCACCAGTGCGTTCGCCCCGAGAGCCAAGAGGCTGCTGGTGGACCAGTTGTCACGGTTCGCCGACGGACGCCCCCTGCGCAATGTGATGCTGACGACCGGTCCCTGACGCATGGTCCGGTCCGGTTCGGGTACTCTCCGCTGTCCCATGGACGCGGAACGTTCCGAACTTCCGGTACGTCATCACGGAGAGTAGATGAAGTATGTCCCTGAGTGACGATGCTGGTGTATCGTCACTCGGGGGCTGCGCCGCGCACCGGGGCGCCGGAGAGGATCTGGACCGAACTGCGAGGGGGGCGACGGGCGATGTACGGCCGAGCGACCGGACCACGGACCCATCATGCCGCGGCCTGCCGCGCCGCGACCCGCAACTCGGCGCCGCAGGGCGGCCGTCGGGGGCCCAGGTGCGCGACGGCGCACGCCAGGGCCTTCCGTCGCCGATCGAGTGCCGCCCGCCGCCCCGGCGCCTGCGGGAGGCCCCGGTGAGCTCCCCGTCCCTTTCCCCGCCCGTGCTCGACGGCGGAGGGTGCGCGGCCCAGGAGCCGCGCCTGCCGTCGGTCGCGTCCGTCCCGTCCCGGACGGAGACCGGGCTGCGCCGGGCCGCGGCGCTGGCGCCGCTGCTCCTCCTCGCCGTCGTGTGCGCGGGCTACGCACTGGGCTCCGCGGTGGGCTGGGGCTCGCCCCGCGCGGCTCTGGTGATGGGGGACTTCGGTCTGAGCGCCGCCGGCGCGGCCGCGGCCGTCTCCTGTTTCCTCTACTCCCGCCGCCAGGGCGACGAAGTCCGCCCGGCGTGGCTGCTGTTCGCCCTCTCCTCGGCCATGGCCAGCCTGGGCAACCTCGTCTGGGGCTGGTACGAGGTCGTGCTCGAGGCGGAGATGCCGCGGCCCAGCCTCGCCGACCTCTTCTTCCTGTGCTTCGCCCCGCCCGCCATCCTCGGCCTGCTGATGCTGGCCCGTCGCCCGCTGACCAGGGCGGGCTGGGTCTGCCTGGTGCTCGACGCCTGGCTGATCGGCGGCTCGTTGCTGACGCTCTCCTGGAGCCTGGCCCTGAGCCGCAAGGCCGGGGCGGCCGACCAGGGTGTCGCGCACGCCGCCTTCCAACTGGCCTATCCGATACTGGACATCGCGCTGGTGAGCGTGGTCCTCGCGCTGCACTTCCGGCGCACCGCGGCCAACCGCGTCGCCGTCAACACCGCGGTCGGCGCCCTCGCGCTGACCGTGGTCTGCGACGCCCTGTTCACCTCGCCCCTGCTCCACCAGAGCTACCGCTCCGGACAGTTGCTCGACGCCGGCTGGTTCGCCGGCTCGCTGCTGCTCGCCTACGCCCCCTGGGCCGCGGCCTCCTCGCGCGAGCAGGACGGCCGCGGTGGCGACCGGCCGCGCCGGGGCGGCCGCACGTGGTGGTCCGGGCTGTCGCCGTCGCCGAGGCGCCACACGGCCGGGGCGGAACCACCGGGCGAGCCCGCCGCCCAGGGGCCCACGTCCGGGCCCGCGGCGGCCCCGGCCGGCGCCTGTCCCTCCACCCCGGGGCCCCCTGCGCCGGGTGTGGAGGCCGGTTACTACGAGCCGACACGGCCCATAGCGGGATCGCTGGCCGCGCTGCTGCCCTACCTGGCCGCCGCCGTCTGCACCCTGGGCATCCTCTACAACGTCCTGGCCGGCCGCAGCGTGGACCAGGTCGTGCTGCTCACCGCGGGCGCCGTGGTCCTGGCGCTGCTCGTCCGGCAGGGCATCATGCTGCTGGACAACATGGCGCTCACCCAGAAGCTGGCCGAGAAGGAGAACCACTTCCGGTCCCTGGTGCAGGGCTCCAGCGACGTCATCATGATCGCGGCCCCCACCGGCCGCCTGAAGTACGTCAGCGACGCCTCCCAGGGCGTCTACGGCCTCCGTCCGCAGGAGCTGGTCGGCCGTGAGCTGGCCGCGCTGATCCACCCCGAGGACCTGCCGGGCGTCCTGCACGAGCTGCGCCGCTTCCTGGCCGCCGGCCCGCCGGACGACCCCACCACCCGCATCGAGTACCGCTTCCGGTCCGGCGGCGGAGGCTGGCTCAACGTCGAGTCGACGGTCAACCGGCACCAGGGCGGCCTCATCCTCAACAGCCGGGACGTCACCGAACGCGTCCGCCTGCAGGCCCAGTTGCAGCACAACGCGGAGCACGACCCGCTCACCGACCTGCCCAACCGGGCCCTGTTCACCCGGCGCGTCGGGCAGGCGCTCGCCGGCCGCCGGACCTCCGACCAGGGCACCGCGGTGCTCTTCATCGACCTGGACGGCTTCAAGGCGGTCAACGACACCATCGGTCACCAGGCCGGGGACGAGCTTCTGGTCCAGGCGGCCCGCCGGCTGCACGAGGCCGTCCGCAAGGGTGACACCGCCGCCCGGCTCGGCGGTGACGAGTTCGCCGCGCTGATCATCGGCGACGGCGTCAGCGGGCGGGCCGCCCGCGAGCGGCACATCGTGGAGCTGGCCGACCGGCTGAGGCTCCGGCTCTCCCAGCCGTACGACATCGAGGGCAACGACGTCCGGGTGGCCGCCTCCATCGGCGTCGCCTTCGCGGAGCCGGGCCTCGGCGCCGGCGAGCTCCTGCGCAACGCGGACCTGGCGATGTACCGGGCCAAGGCGGCCGGCAAGGACCGGGTCGAGCTGTACGCGCCCCAGATGCAGCAGGACGTGGTGCGCCGGGCCGAGGTCGCCGCCCGGCTGCGCACCGCCCTGCACCGCAAGGAGTTCGCGCTCCTCCACCAGCCGGTGGTGGCGCTGTCCGACGGCCGGATCACGGCCCTCTCGGCGCAGGCCCGCTGGCGGTCGGGGCAGGGCTCGCTCTTCACCCCCGCGGAGTTCCTGCGGGTCGCCGAGGAGGGCGACCGGACGGCGGCGCTCGGCCGCTGGATGCTGGAGGAGGCCGTCGTCCAGGCCGCCGACCGGTCCCGCGCCGGCCTGCGCACGCCGGTCTCGGTCCGCATGGCGGCCCGGCGCCTGCTGGACCGGTCGCAGACGCTCACCTCCATAGAGGAGCTGCTGACCCGGCACGGTCTCGCGCCCGGGTCCCTGATGATCGAGCTCACCCAGCTCGGACCCGGCACCGCCCTGGACGAGCTGGAGAGCCGCCTGAAGGTGCTGCGCCGCCTCGGCGTCCGCTTCGCCCTGGACGGCTTCGGCGTGGGCTTCGGCGGCGTCACGGCGCTGCGGCGGCTGCCGGTGGAGATCATCAAGCTCGACCGGAGCATGGTCGAGGGCGTGGTGGAGTCGGCCCGCCTCTACAAGATCACCAGTGGTCTGCTGAGGATCGCCGCCGACCTCGGGATGCAGACGGTCGCCGACGGTGTGGACCTGCCCGACCAGGTGAGCGTGCTGCGGGCCATGGGCTGCACCCACGGCATGGGCGGCGCCTTCTCCGCGCCGCTGGACGAGTACCGCATCCGCCGGGCGCTCGCCGAGGGGCGCTGTCCCGTGCCGCCCGACGTCGTCCGGCACGGCGCGGGCGGCAGCGGCAGGCCCGGCGGCCCGGGGGCGCACCGCGCCTCCGCCGCGGGCCGTACGGCGCCGTCCACGGCCGGTCCGGGCGGCGGTCCCGGCAACCGCCCTCCGCTGCCTCCCGCGCGGGCCGGGGGAGTGCCGTACGGAGGCTGGCAGTACGGCGGTCTTCGGCCACATAGTGAGACCGTCGTCCCACCCACTTGACACCCGACAGGCGTCGGGGGGAGGGTCAAGGTCATGCGCACCCGAATTCTCGTACTTGGACAGCGCGTCGGCTGAGCTGGACCTCCGGAGGAGAACCGGAGATCCAGCGCCCTACCGCCCGACGCGCTCCCCTCGCTTGCCTCACGGCACGAGGGGTTTTTTGTTGCACGGGGGCGACGCGCCCAGAGAACAGAACTCGCGAACAGCTCGCACACACCACCTCGCATCGAGAAGAGAATGCCGATGACCGAGCAGGCCACCGGGGCCCACCATCCGCAGCCGCGGCCCCGCAACGGAGGACTCCAGCAGTCGCCGACCGAGCACGTCACGGGCGCCCAGTCGCTCATCCGCTCGCTCGAGGAGGTAGGGGTCGACACGGTCTTCGGCATTCCCGGCGGCACGATCCTTCCGGCGTACGACCCGATGATGGACTCCACCCGGGTGCGCCACGTCCTGGTCCGGCACGAGCAGGGCGCCGGCCACGCGGCCACCGGCTACGCGCAGGCCACCGGCAAGGTCGGCGTCTGCATGGCCACCTCGGGACCGGGCGCCACCAACCTGGTCACCCCGATCGCCGACGCCAACATGGACTCGGTGCCGCTGGTCGCGATCACCGGGCAGGTCGTGTCCGCGGCGATCGGCACGGACGCCTTCCAGGAGGCGGACATCGTCGGCATCACCATGCCGATCACCAAGCACAGCTTCCTCGTCACCCGCGCCGAGGAGATCCCCCGGGTCATCGCCGAGGCCTTCCACATCGCCTCCACCGGCCGCCCCGGCCCGGTCCTGGTCGACATCCCGAAGGACCTCCTCCAGACGAAGACCACCTTCTCCTGGCCCCCGGCCGTCGACCTGCCGGGCTACCGTCCGGTGACCAAGCCGCACGCCAAGCAGATCCGCGAGGCCGCCCGGCTGATCACCTCGGCGAAGCGTCCCGTGCTCTACGTCGGCGGCGGCGTCCTCAAGGCCGGCGCCACCGCCGAGCTGAAGGTGCTCGCGGAGCTGACCGGGGCGCCGGTCACCACCACGCTGATGGCGCTGGGCGCGTTCCCCGACAGCCACCCGCAGCACGTGGGCATGCCCGGCATGCACGGCTCGGTCGCCGCGGTCACCGCGCTGCAGAAGGCCGACCTGATCGTCGCCCTCGGCGCCCGCTTCGACGACCGCGTCACCGGCAAGCTGGACAGCTTCGCCCCGCACGCGAAGATCGTCCACGCGGACATCGACCCTGCGGAGATCGGCAAGAACCGCGAGGCGGACGTCCCGATCGTCGGCGACGCCCGAGAGGTGATCGCCGACCTGGTCCAGGCCGTGCAGAAGGAGCACTCCGAAGGCCACCGCGCCGACCTGGGCGCCTGGTGGGCGGACCTGGACCGGTGGCGGGAGAACTACCCGCTGGGCTACGAGCTGCCCTCCGACGGCTCGCTCTCCCCGCAGCAGGTCATCGAGCGGATCGGGCAGCTCGCTCCCGAGGGCACGATCTTCACCGCGGGCGTCGGCCAGCACCAGATGTGGGCGGCCCACTTCCTGCAGCACGAGACGCCGGCCACCTGGCTGAACTCCGGCGGCGCCGGGACCATGGGCTACGCGGTCCCCGCCGCGATGGGCGCCAAGGCCGGCCGGCCGGAGCGCGCGGTCTGGGCGATCGACGGCGACGGCTGCTTCCAGATGACCAACCAGGAGCTCACCACCTGCGCCCTGAACGACATCCCGATCAAGGTCGCCGTCATCAACAACGGCGCCCTGGGGATGGTCCGCCAGTGGCAGACGCTCTTCTACAACCAGCGCTACTCCAACACCGTGCTGCACTCCGGCCCCGGCGCCGACCAGACGGGCCCGAGCGCCGGCACCCGCGTCCCCGACTTCGTCAAGCTGTCCGAGGCGATGGGCTGCTACGCCATCCGCTGCGAGTCGCCCGAGGACCTCGACAAGGTCATCGAGGAGGCCAACTCCATCAACGACCGCCCCGTCGTCGTGGACTTCATCGTCCACGAGGACGCGATGGTCTGGCCGATGGTCGCGGCCGGCACCTCCAACGACGAGATCATGGCCGCCCGGGACGTCCGCCCCGACTTCGGCGACAACGAAGAGTGATGGGACGAGGAACACCTGACATGTCGAAGCACACGCTCTCCGTCCTGGTGCAGAACACCCCGGGCATCCTGGCGCGGATCGCCGCGCTCTTCTCCCGCCGCGGGTTCAACATCGACTCGCTCGCCGTGGGCGTCACCGAGCACCCCGACATCTCCCGCATCACCATCGTGGTCGGCGTCGAGGACCTGCCGCTCGAGCAGGTCACCAAGCAGCTCAACAAGCTGGTCAACGTCCTGAAGATCGTCGAGCTGGACCCGGTCCAGTCGGTCCGGCGCCAGCTGGTCCTGGTCAAGGTGCGCGCGGACAACGAGACCCGTTCGCAGATCACCCAGATCGTCGACCTGTTCCGCGCCAAGACGGTGGACGTCTCCCCGGAGGCCGTCACCATCGAGGCGACGGGCGGCAGCGACAAGCTCGAGGCCATGCTCCGGATGCTGGAGCCCTACGGCATCAAGGAGCTGGTGCAGTCCGGGACGATCGCCATAGGGCGTGGCGCGCGGTCGATCACCGACCGCTCGCTGCGCGCCGTCGAGCGCGCCTCCTGACCCGCTCCGCACCTCAGGAACCACCGGCTCGCCCGCATGGCGAGACCGTCAGCCCTCTTCCGCCGCCCGGTCATACGCTGGGCGCAGCACCTGTGACACAACTAGGAGTGAACCGAAGTGGCCGAGCTGTTCTACGACGCCGATGCCGACCTGTCCATCATCCAGGGCCGCAAGGTCGCGGTCATCGGCTACGGCAGCCAGGGCCACGCCCACGCCCTGTCGCTGCGTGACTCGGGTGTCGACGTGCGCGTCGGTCTGCACGAGGGCTCCAGGTCCAAGGCCAAGGCCGAGGAGCAGGGCCTGCGCGTGGTCACCCCGGCCGAGGCCGCGGCCGAGGCCGACGTCGTGATGATCCTGGTCCCGGACCCGATCCAGTCGCAGGTCTACGAGGAGTCCATCAAGGACAACCTGAAGGACGGCGACGCGCTGTTCTTCGGCCACGGCTTCAACATCCGGTTCGGCTTCATCAAGGCCCCGGCCGGCGTCGACATCTGCATGGTCGCCCCCAAGGGCCCGGGCCACCTGGTGCGCCGTCAGTACGAGGAGGGCCGCGGCGTCCCGTGCATCGCGGCCGTCGAGCAGGACGCCAGCGGCAACGCCTTCGCGCTGGCCCTGTCGTACGCCAAGGCGATCGGCGGCACCCGCGCCGGCGTCATCAAGACGACCTTCACCGAGGAGACCGAGACCGACCTGTTCGGTGAGCAGGCCGTGCTCTGCGGCGGCACCGCGGCGCTGGTCAAGGCGGGCTTCGAGACCCTCACCGAGGCGGGCTACCAGCCGGAGATCGCCTACTTCGAGTGCCTCCACGAGCTGAAGCTGATCGTCGACCTCATGTACGAGGGCGGCCTGGAGAAGATGCGCTGGTCGGTCTCCGAGACCGCCGAGTGGGGCGACTACGTCACCGGCCCGCGGATCATCACCGACGCCACCAAGGCCGAGATGAAGAAGGTCCTGGCCGAGATCCAGGACGGCACCTTCGCGCGGCAGTGGATGGACGAGTACCACGGCGGTCTGAAGAAGTACAACGAGTACAAGGACCAGGACTCCCAGCACCTGCTGGAGACCACCGGCAAGGAGCTGCGCAAGCTCATGAGCTGGGTGGACGAGGAGGCCTGAGCCGCCTCACGGGGCCGGAGCGCCGCTCCGGCCCCGTTCACCCGTCCGTGCGGAAACCGCACGGACGGGTGATCCTTCCGCAGGGGCGCGGGACGACGACCGGGGCCCCACTACACTGCACTGCATACGCGTCAGGCCCACAGCGTCGTGCGTCTTCCACGCGGCTAGCACCCCTCCACGCCTGCGGCCGTCGGGACGGCCGTCCGCAACGCAATTGAGGACTCACGTGAGCTCGAAACCTGTCGTACTCATCGCTGAAGAGCTGTCGCCCGCCACTGTCGACGCGCTCGGTCCGGACTTCGAGATCCGGCACTGCAACGGAGCCGACCGGAGCGAACTGCTCCCGGCCATCGCCGACGTCGACGCGATCCTGATCCGCTCGGCCACCAAGGTCGACGCCGAGGCCATCGCCGCCGCGTCCCGCCTGAAGGTCGTCGCCCGCGCGGGCGTCGGCCTCGACAACGTCGACGTCTCCGCCGCCACCAAGGCCGGCGTGATGGTCGTCAACGCCCCCACCTCGAACATCGTGACCGCGGCCGAGCTGGCCTGCGGTCTGCTCCTCGCCACGGCCCGCAACATCCCGCAGGCCAACGCCGCGCTCAAGAACGGCGAGTGGAAGCGCAACAAGTACACCGGCGTCGAGCTGGCGGAGAAGACCCTCGGCGTGGTGGGCCTCGGCCGCATCGGCGCCCTGGTCGCCCAGCGGATGTCGGCCTTCGGCATGAAGGTCGTCGCCTACGACCCCTACGTGCAGCCCGCCCGGGCCGCGCAGATGGGCGTCAAGGTACTCACGCTGGACGAGCTGCTCGAGGTCTCCGACTTCATCACCGTCCACCTCCCCAAGACCCCCGAGACGCTCGGCCTGATCGGCGACGAGGCGCTGCGCAAGGTCAAGCCGACCGTGCGCATCGTCAACGCCGCGCGCGGCGGCATCGTCGACGAGGAGGCGCTGTACTCGGCGCTCAAGGAGGGCCGGGTGGCCGGCGCCGGCCTCGACGTCTACGCGAAGGAGCCCTGCACGGACTCCCCGCTCTTCGAGTTCGACCAGGTCGTCTCCACCCCGCACCTCGGCGCGTCCACGGACGAGGCGCAGGAGAAGGCCGGCATCGCCGTCGCCCGCTCGGTGCGCCTGGCGCTCGCCGGCGAGCTGGTGCCGGACGCGGTCAACGTCCAGGGCGGCGTGATCGCCGAGGACGTCAAGCCGGGTCTGCCGCTGGCCGAGCGGCTGGGCCGCATCTTCACGGCGCTGGCCGGCGAGGTCGCGGTGCGGCTCGACGTCGAGGTGTACGGCGAGATCACCCAGCACGACGTCAAGGTGCTGGAACTCTCGGCGCTCAAGGGCGTGTTCGAGGACGTCGTCGAGGACACCGTCTCCTACGTCAACGCCCCGCTGTTCGCGCAGGAGCGCGGTGTCGAGGTGCGGCTGACCACCAGCTCCGAGTCCCCGGACTTCCGGAACGTGGTCACCGTCCGCGGCACGCTGGGCAACGGCGCGGAGGTGTCGGTCTCCGGCACGCTGGCCGGGCCGAAGCACCACCAGAAGCTGGTGGCGGTCGGCGAGTTCGACGTGGACCTGGCGCTCACCGACCACATGGTGGTGCTGCGCTACGCGGACCGTCCCGGCGTGGTCGGCACCGTCGGCCGGGTGCTCGGCGAGTCCGGTGTCAACATCGCCGGCATGCAGGTCGCCCGCGCGGCGGCCGGCGGCGAGGCGCTCGCGGTGCTGACGGTCGACGACACGGTGCCGGCGGCGGTGCTGTCGGAGCTGGCCGAGGAGATCGGCGCGACCTCCGCCCGGGCCATCAACCTGACCTGAGCGAGAGCCCCTCGGGGCACGAGGAAGGACCCGCCCGCCGCGTGAAGCGGTGGACGGGTCCTTCCCCGTTTCCCGGACGACCGGTGACGTCCCCTTCCTGCCTGTTGCCGTTCCTGCCTGTTCCGGGCCGGCCGCTCAGTCGCGGTCGCCGCAGTCGGCGGCCGGCCGGATCCCGCGGAGGGTGAGCGCGGCCGCCACCGCGGCCACGGTGAGCAGCGCCGCACCGGTCAGGCCCGCCACGTGCATGCTGTCGGTGAACGCCGCCCGCGCCGCCTCGGCCAGCGACTCGCCCGCCCGGCCGGGCAGTTCGGCGGCGGTGGCCAGCGCGCCGCCGAGGGTCTCCCGTGCCGTCCCGGGGGCCGAGGCCGGCATGGCGTCCCGGTACACGGCGGTTCCCACGGATCCCAGCACCGCCATGCCCAGCGCCCCGCCGAACTCCGCGCCCGTCTCCAGCACCGAGGAGGCGGCGCCCGCCTTGTCCACCGGCGCGGCGCCCAGTGCCAGGTCCGTCATCTGCGACATGACCAGGACGATGCCGCAGGCCAGCACCCCCGCGGCGACCAGGATCAGCACCAGCGAGTCGGTCCCCGGGGCGGCGAGCAGCGCGTAGCCGGCGGCGGCGACGGCGAACCCGGCAGTGACCACGTGGACCCGGGGCACGCCCCTCTGGACCGCCGCGGCGGCGGCCGGCGCGGCGGCGGCGATCGGCAGGGAGGGCGCCAGCGACCACAGGGCGGCCTCCAGGGCGCTCATGCCCAGCACCGACTGCAGGTACTGCGTGGTGAAGAGGGAGGAACCCATCATGCCCAGCGCGGAGACGGCGTTGAGCGCCACCGCCGGGCCGAAGCCGCGTGAGCGGAACAGGCCGCGCGGGATCATCGGGGAGGCCGCCCTCCTCTGACGCCACACGAAGAGCGCCCCGAACAGCAGTCCGGCTCCGAGGAACGCGCCCTGCTCGGGCTCCCAGCCGTGGGAGGCGAACTCCTTGACGCCGTGGATCAGCGGCAGCACCGCCGCCAGCGAGAGCGGCACGCTCAGCAGGTCGAACCGGCCCGGCGAGGGGTCCTTGGACTCCGGCAGCAGCACCGGACCGAGGACCAGCAGCAGCGCCATGGCCGGCAGGTTGACCAGGAACACCGAGCCCCACCAGAAGAACTCGACCAGCAGACCGCTCATCACCGAGCCGAGCGCGACGCCGCCGGTCATCACCGCGCTCCACACGCCGACCGCCTGGGCGCGCTGGCCGGGGTCGGCGAACATCGTGCGCACCAGCGCCATGGTGGACGGCATCAGGGTGGCCCCGCCGATGCCGAGGACGGCGCGGGCGGCGATCAGCGTCGGCGCGCTGTCGGCGTAGGCGGCGACCAGCGAGGCCGCGCCGAACGCCGCCGCCCCGAACAGCAGCAGCCGGCGGCGGCCGATGCGGTCGCCGAGCGAGCCCATGGTCATCAGCAGGCCGGCCAGGACGAAGGCGTAGATGTCGAACATCCAGAGCTGCTCGGTGCCGGTGGGCGCGAGGTCCGCGTTGATCGCGGGGATCGCGAAGAACAGGACCGAGACGTCCATCGAGACCAGCAGCAGCGGCAGCATCAGGACCGCCAGCGCGGTCCATTCACGGCGTCCGGCCCGGGCCGGAGAAGGCGTTGTCGTCGTCATGGCGGTGACGGTACACGCGTCTTATACGCTTGTCTATGACGCTTGTACAAGACGAGCGTCAGGGACGCTTGTACAGGGACGGATAGGGTGGGCGCATGGGTCATCGTGAGGATCTGCTCGACGGCGCCAAGCGCTGTCTGCGGGAGAAGGGTTTCGCCCGGACCACCGCGCGCGACATCGTGCGGGAGTCGGGGGCCAACCTGGCGTCGATCGGCTACCACTACGGGTCCAAGGACGCCCTGCTCGCCCAGGCGTACGTGGGGCTGATGGAGGAACAGGCCGAGCACTTCGACTGGGAGGCCGGTGCGGCCGGGACCGCCCCGGGCTCGCCGGAGCGGATCCGGAAAGTGCTGAAGACGGTCCTCGAGTCGTTCGACCGGCCCGACTCGGTCTGGCACCTCAGCATCGAGGTCATCACCATGGGGGACCGGTTCCCGGAGATCACCCGCAACCTGGTCGCGGCCCAGCGGGAGGGCGGCCGCGGCCTCGCCGCGCTGCTGCTGGGGCTTCCGGAGGAGAGCCTCGACGACGAGACCACCGACACCGTCGGAAGCCTGATCATGGTGCTGCTCGCGGGCATGATCGCCCAGCACTCGCTGGACCCCGCCCTCGCCCCGACCGGCGATCAGCTCACCGACGGCCTGTTCCGGCTGGCCGGCGGCCCGCCCGCGCAGGAGCGCTGACCGGTGGCCGCCCTGGCGCCGGCGGTCAGAGGCGGGCGGCCTTGACGCCCATGTGGAGCAGCAGGCGGTGCTCGCCGTCGTCGAGGTCGAGGCCGGTGAGCTGTTCCACGCGGGAGAGCCGGTAGTAGAGCGTCTGCCGGTGGATGCCCAGGGCGGCGGCGGTGCGGCCGGCCTGGCCGGCGTGGTCGAGGTAGACCTCGACCGTGCGGGCGAGTTCCGGACGGTCGAGCAGCTCGCGCAGCGCCGTGTCCTCGGCCGCGCCCGCGGGGAGCCGGGTGAGCAGGCGGTACGGGCCGATCGCCGACCACTGCGCCACCGGCCCCAGACGCGGTTCCGCCGTGACGGCGCGGGCCGCGGCCAGCGCCTGGTCCCACAGCTCGCCCGTCTCCCCGGCCCCGCGCCGCGGCCCGCCCACCCCGGCCGCGGAGCCGGGCGCCAGCCGGGCCGCGGCGGTCAGTACCGAGGCCGGCACCTCGGCGCCGGTGCGCACCCGCACCAGCAACGCCAGCATCTGCGGGCCGCCGGTCAGCGGTGCCGCGACGGCCGCCGCGGTGCCCGGCACCCGGCGGGCCGACGGCGGCTCCTCCTCGGTCCACGGCGTCACGCACAGCACGGTGTACAGGTCGCCCGCGTCCGGCCCGAGCGCCGACCGGAGCGCGCCCAGCGCCGTCTCCCGCTCCCGCCCCGCCCCGCCGCTCTCCAGGACCCGGCGGAACTCCCGGGTCACCGCGTCCTCGGCGGAGGCCTCCTCGGCGAGCAGCGCGCCGATCCGCCCGGCGACCCGCATGGCCGCCGCCAGTTGGGCCTCGGTGGGACCCGGATCCGGCTCCAGCAGCCAGACGTATCCCTGGACGACGTCCCGGGACCGGGCCGGCAGGCAGATCCGGCCCCGCAGCACACCGGCCTCCGGCGCCGGCGGGATGCGCACGGGGCCCGTCGCCCGGGCGATGCCGAAGCCCTCGAACCAGGCCCTGACCTGCGCCGACGAGCTGCGCGCCAGGATGGTCCTGGTCCGCACGGGGTCCAGCGCCGCCTCGTCGCCGAGGCCGTCGTGCACCCCGAAGGCGATCAGACCGAAGTCGCGCCCCTCGAGGGTGGCCGGCACGCCCAGCAGGGCGGAGATCTCGTCGACCAGTTCCTGGTAGTCCGGTTTCACGGCTCCATTGTCCTCCCTCTTCATACAGATGTCTGAGAGGAAAGGCGTCGACTCGTGACAGGTGTCGATAGGTGAAACACAACCCGGATCCCTACCGTTCGAATCGGCGGTCCACGCCCTCGTCACTTTCGTATTTCCAGGAGGTCCCCGTGCTGGGTCCCGTGATTCTCGCCGCCTCGCGCAGCGACAGGATGCGTCGTCTGGTCACCGCGGCCCCCGGCACCAAGCAGGTCGTGGACCGGTTCATCCCCGGCGAGACCGTCGGCGACGTCCTGCCGATCGTGCGCGAGCTCACCGAGCAGGGCCTGGAGCTCACCATGGACGTGGTGGGCGAGGACATCACCACGCCCGAGCAGGCCGAGGCGGCCCGCGACGCCTACCTGGAGCTGATCGCCCGCCTCGAGGAGCTGGAGCTCGGCGCCCGCGTCGAGATGTCCGTCAAGCTGTCGATGTTCGGCCAGGACCTGGAGAACGGCGTCGAGCTCTCCCGCGCGAACGTCCGTCCGGTCGTCGAGGCCGCCGCCGCGATCGGCACCACGGTCACCCTGGACGCCGAGGACCACACCACCATCGACAAGATGCTGGCCACCCACGCCTGGCTGCGCGAGGACTTCCCGCAGACCGGCTGCGTGATCCAGGCGATGCTGTACCGCACCGAGGAGGACGCCCGCGCTCTCGCGGCGAGCGGCAGCCGGGTGCGCGTCGTCAAGGGCGCCTACAAGGAGCCCGCCGAGGTGGCGTACCAGTCGAAGGCCGAGATCGACAAGGCGTACGTGCGGATCATGAAGATCCTCATGGAGGGCGACGGCTACCCCATGATCGGTTCGCACGACCCGCGGATGATCTCCATCGGACAGGAGCTCGCACGCCGCGCAGGGCGCAAGATGGACGAGTACGAGTTTCAGATGCTGTTCGGCATCCGCGGCGACGAATCGCTGCGTCTCGCCGCCGAGGGTCACCGGATGCGTGTCTACACCGCGTACGGCACCGACTGGTACGGCTACTTCATGCGCCGTCTCGCGGAGAAGCCGTCGAACCTCCGGTTCTTCCTGCGTTCGATGGTCAGCAAGGGCTGAGCCCCGCACCGCCCGACCGCACCCACCGCTCAGAGCTCTCACAAGGAGAAGGAACCCATGGACGCTGTGACCCAGGTCCCCACGCCCGTGAACGAGCCGGTGCACGGCTACGCCCCCGGCTCGGCCGAGCGCTCCCGGCTGGAGGCCAAGCTCAAGGAGCTGGCCGACAACCCGATCGAGCTCCCGATGACCATCGGCGGCGTCAAGCGCCTCGGTGGCGGCGAGGAGTTCAAGGTCGTCCAGCCGCACAACCACCAGGCGGTCATCGGCACCGGCCGGGGCGCCACCCGGCAGGACGCCCAGGACGCCATCGACGCGGCCCTGGCCGCCGCCCCGGCCTGGCGCGCCATGTCCTTCGACGACCGCGCCGCGATCATCCTGCGCGCCGCCGAGCTGCTGTCCGGCCCGTGGCGCGAGACGCTGGCCGCCTCCACCATGCTCGGCCAGGGCAAGACCGCCCAGCAGGCCGAGATCGACACCCCCTGCGAGCTGGTCGACTTCTGGCGCTTCAACGTGCACTACGCGCGCCAGATCCTCGCCGAGCAGCCCCCGGCCAACTCCCCGGGCGTCTGGAACCGGCTGGACCACCGCCCGCTCGAGGGCTTCGTCTACGCGATCACGCCGTTCAACTTCACGGCCATCGCCGCCAACCTGCCGACCGCGCCCGCGCTGATGGGCAACGTCGTGGTGTGGAAGCCGTCCCCGACGCAGACCCACGCCGCCGTCCTCACCATGCGCCTGCTGGAGGAGGCCGGTCTGCCCAAGGGCGTCATCAACCTGGTCACCGGTGACGGCATCGCGGTCTCGGAGGTCGCGCTGAACCACCGCGACCTGGCCGGCATCCACTTCACCGGCTCGACGAAGACCTTCCAGCACCTGTGGAAGACGGTCGGCGCCAACATCGAGAACTACCGCGCCTACCCCCGTCTGGTCGGCGAGACCGGCGGCAAGGACTTCGTCGTCGCCCACCCGAGCGCCGACCGCGCCGTGCTGAAGACCGCGCTGACCCGCGGCTCCTTCGAGTACCAGGGCCAGAAGTGCTCCGCCAGCTCGCGCGCCTACATCCCGGCCTCCATCTGGAACGACGGGTTCAAGGAGGAGTTCGCGGCCGAGGTCGACGGCATCACGATGGGTGACGTCACCGACCTGTCGAACTTCATGGGCGCCGTGATCGACGAGCGCGCCTTCGCCAAGAACAAGGCGGCCATCGACCGCGCCAAGGCCGACGACGCCTGCACGATCGTGGCCGGCGGCACCTACGACGACTCGGTCGGCTACTTCGTCCGCCCGACCGTCATCGAGTGCACCGACCCGGAGAACGAGGTGTTCACCACCGAGTACTTCGGCCCGATCCTCGCGGTCCACGTGTACGACGACAGCTCTCCCGAGAAGTACGAGGAGATGCTGACCCAGATGGAGTCGGCCTCCGACTACGCCCTCACCGGCTCGGTCATCTCCGGTGACCGAGCCGCGGCCGCGTACACGATGGACAAGCTCCGCTACGCGGCGGGCAACTTCTACATCAACGACAAGTCGACCGGCGCCGTGGTCGGTCAGCAGCCGTTCGGCGGCGGCCGCGCCTCCGGTACCAACGACAAGGCCGGCGCCCCGCAGAACCTGCAGCGCTGGACCCTGACCCGGGCCATCAAGGAGACCCTGGTCGCGCCGACCGAGTACGGCTACCCGCACATGGGCTGACCGCTCGCACCGGACCGGCTCCGCCCCCGCCTCTCCCCCACGAGGCGGGGGCGGAGCCCTTTGCGCACCGCCCGCCGCCACGGCCGCCGCCCGCCGCCACGGCCGCCGCCTGCCGGGCGCCGCCCGCCGGGTGGGCCCTTCGTGCACATCTGAGCCCGTTGGGGTGGCATCTGTCTCGGATAGTAGGACGTCCGACTAATGGTGGAGACAACGGCGCTCGGCTCGCCTAGCTTTGTAGGAGCCGAACATGTCGCCCCATCCGGCGAACGGCGTTGGCGAGCCACGCCCCCGCGCAGGCCACCCCTGCGGCGTGACGCTCCCCGCCCCTTCCGGCGCTTCCGCCACTCTTCCTCCGAAGGAGCCGACGCGTCATGCCCGAGACCACAGCAGTCCAGCACGCCCACTCCGCCGCCCGTTCCCGCGCCCGCCGCGCCCGGTTGGCCGACGCCGACCGCCGCAACGCCGCGGCCGCCCTCCAGCGCGCCCTCGACCGTCGTGACAACGGCGGCGCGACCGGCCACTGAGCAGGCCGGACGACTGGACCCCGAGGACCCGCTGTCCGCATCGCGGACGGCGCGTGCCACCCCTTGGGACGACGCATTAGGGTGCCGACATGTCTCGCAGCATCGATCTCGCAGTGATCCCCGGTGACGGCATCGGGCAGGAAGTCGTGGCCGAAGGCCTGAAGGTCCTCTCCGCCGTCCTCCCGCAGGATGTGAAGCTGGAGACCACGGAGTACGACTTCGGCGCCCGCCGCTACCACGCCACCGGTGAGACCCTCACCGACGACGACCTGGCCGCGCTCAAGGGGCACGACGCCATCCTGCTCGGCGCCATCGGCGACCCCTCCGTGCCGTCCGGCGTGCTGGAGCGCGGCTTCCTGCTCAAGCTCCGCTTCGCCTTCGACCACCACGTCAACCTCCGCCCGTCCAAGCTGCTGCCGGGTGTCGCCACGCCGCTGGCCGGCGAGCCGGAGATCGACTTCGTGGTCGTCCGCGAGGGCACCGAGGGCCCCTACACGGGCAACGGCGGCACCATCCGCAAGGGCACCGAGCACGAGGTGGCCACCGAGGTCTCGGTGAACACCGCCTACGGTGTCGAGCGCGTGGTCCGCGACGCCTTCGCCCGCGCCCAGGCCCGCCCGCGCAAGAAGCTGGCGCTCATCCACAAGAACAACGTGCTGACCTTCGCCGGTCACCTGTGGACCGACGTGTTCAACCGCGTCGCCCAGGAGTTCCCCGAGGTCACCACCGAGTACATGCACGTCGACGCGGCGACCATCTACCTGGTCACCCAGCCCGAGCGGTTCGACGTGATCGTCACCGACAACCTCTTCGGCGACATCGTCACCGACCTCGCCGCCGCCGTCTCCGGCGGAATCGGCGTGGCCGCCTCGGGCAACATCAACCCGAGCGGCGCCTACCCGTCCATGTTCGAGCCGGTCCACGGTTCGGCCCCGGACATCGCCGGCCAGGGCAAGGCCGACCCCACGGCCACCGTCCTGTCCGTCGCCCTCCTGCTGCGCCACCTCGGCTACGAGGCCGAGGCCGCGCGCATCGACGAGGCCGTCGCCGCCGACCTGGTCGAGCGCACGGGTCTGCCCGCCCGCTCCACCGAGGAGATCGGCGACGCGCTCGCCGCACGAGTAGCCGGCTGACGCCCGGCTCGCTCACCTACGAAAGCCGCCGGGACGCACCTCGCACCCGGCGGCTTCCGCCATGTCCCGCCGGGTGCCACCATCGAAACGCAGGGTCGTACCACCGCACCGTCCTTCACCGGGCACCCTCTTGCGATAATCGGACGTGGAGTCGCGTTCGATCATCGCCAGAACGTGCCGACCGGGCGTCCTGAGAGACGTCCGACGACGGCGGGAAGCACGAGCGGAGACGCGGCCCGTCACTACAACGGTGAAGGACAGTTCTGCTGATGACGACGACGCCCACGATCGAGCTCAAGCCCACCTCGCACCCGCTGCCCGCGGCCGAGCGGGAGGCCGTCCTGGCCAACCCCGGGTTCGGCCGCCACTTCACCGACCACATGGTGTCGGTCAAGTGGACCGAGGGCCGCGGCTGGCACGACGCCGAGCTCGTCCCCTACGGCCCGCTCTCCCTCGACCCGGCCAACATGACCCTGCACTACGCGCAGGAGATCTTCGAAGGGCTCAAGGCCTACCGCCGCGCCGACGGCTCGGTGGGCATCTTCCGCCCGGAGAAGAACGCCCTGCGCTTCCAGGCCTCCGCCCGCCGGCTGGCCATGCCGGAGCTCCCGGTCGAGACCTTCATCGAGGCGTGCGACGCGCTGGTCCGGCAGGACGAGGCATGGGTCCCGGCGCACGGCGGCGAGGACTCGCTGTACCTGCGCCCGTTCATGATCGCCACCGAGGTGGGGCTCGGCGTCCGGCCGGCCAAGGAGTACCTGTTCCTGGTCATCGCCTCCCCGGCCGGCGCGTACTTCCCCGGCGGGGTCAAGCCGGTCTCCATCTGGGTCGCCGAGGAGCACGTGCGCGCGGTTCCCGGCGGCATGGGCGACGCCAAGACCGGCGGCAACTACGCCGCCTCCCTGATGGCCCAGGCCGAGGCCGCCAAGGTGGGCTGCGACCAGGTCTGCTACCTCGACGCCATCGAGCGCCGGTGGATCGAGGAGCTCGGCGGCATGAACCTGTACTTCGTCTACGAGGACCGGATCGTCACTCCGGCCCTCAGCGGCTCCATCCTCGAGGGCGTCACCCGTGACTCCCTGCTGCGGGTGGCCGCCGACCTCGGCCTCGCCCCCGAGGAGGGCAAGGTCTCCGTCGACCAGTGGCAGGCCGACGCGCAGAGCGGCGCCCTCCGTGAGGTCTTCGCCTGCGGCACCGCCGCGGTGATCACCCCGGTCGGCACCGTGAAGCGCAGCAGCGGCGCGGAGTGGAAGCACGGCACCGGCGAGCCCGGCGAGGTCACCCTGCGCCTGCGCGACGCCCTGCTGGACATCCAGCGCGGCACCGCCGAGGACAAGCACGGCTGGATGCACAAGGTCTGCTGAGACAGCGAACGGCGGACCGACGGCGGACCGACGGCGGTCCGGCGGCCCCGGGAGGCGTGCGGCGCTCCCCGGGGCCGCCTCGCGTGGTGGGACGGTTCGCCCGGATCCTGAGACACCCGGTTTGAGGCCGCGCAACCTGTGCCAGACTGGCGATGTGCCCTCGTTCGCCATGATTATCGGCAGCAGGCGCGCCGGTCCGCAGTGACCGCCCGTACGCACCCCGTACGCGTGGTCACCCTCGTCGTCGACCCGCGCGCAGACCTCTCGCACCCGCGAGGGGTTTTCTTTGTTTCGGCCCCACCCACGGCCGGGACGGAGGGCGCGCGAGCGTCGGGGGCGGTGGAGCCGGTTCTTCCGGTCCGACCGAGACGACCAGTTCAGGAGTTCCTGCCATGACGGAAACCAGCCGACCCGACGACGCCTTCCACGTCTTCGACACCACGCTGCGCGACGGAGCCCAGCGGGAGGGCATCAACCTCACCGTCTCCGACAAGCTCGCCATCGCGCGGCACCTGGACGAGTTCGGCGTGGGATTCATCGAGGGCGGCTGGCCGGGCGCCAACCCGCGGGACACCGAGTTCTTCGCCCGCGCCCGCGAGGAGATCGACTTCCGGCACGCGCAGCTGGTCGCCTTCGGAGCCACCCGCCGGGCCGGCGGCTCCGCCGCCGAGGACCCGCAGGTCAAGGCACTCCTGGACTCCGGCGCCCCGGTGATCACCCTGGTCGCCAAGGCCCACGACCGGCACGTCGAGCTGGCGCTGCGCACCACCCTGGACGAGAACCTCGAGATGGTCCGCGACACCGTCGCCCACCTCAGGGCCGCCGGCCGCCGGGTCTTCGTCGACTGCGAGCACTTCTTCGACGGCTACCGGGCCAACCCCGAGTACGCCAAGGCCGTGGTGCGCGCCGCCTCCGAGGCCGGCGCCGACGTGGTCGTCCTGTGCGACACCAACGGCGGCCTGCTGCCCGCGCAGATCCACGCCGTGGTCGCCACCGTCCTCGCCGACACGGGGGCGCGCCTGGGCATCCACGCCCAGGACGACACCGGCTGCGCCGTCGCCAACACCCTGGCCGCCTTCGACGCCGGCGCCACCCACGTGCAGTGCACCGCCAACGGCTACGGCGAGCGGGTCGGCAACGCCAACCTCTTCCCGGTGGCCGCCGCGCTGGAGATCAAGTACGGCAAGCGGGTGCTGCCCGAGGGCCGGCTCCGTGAGATGACCCGGATCTCCCACGCCATCGCCGAGGTCGTCAACCTCACGCCCTCCACCCACCAGCCCTACGTCGGCCTCTCCGCCTTCGCCCACAAGGCCGGACTGCACGCCTCCGCGATCAAGGTCGACCCGGACCTGTACCAGCACATCGACCCCGAGCAGGTCGGCAACACCATGCGGATGCTGGTCTCCGACATGGCCGGCCGGGCCTCCGTCGAGCTCAAGGGCAAGGAGCTCGGCATCGACCTCGGCGACGACCGGGAGCTGGTCGGGCGGGTCGTCGAGCGGGTCAAGGAGCGCGAGCTCAAGGGCTACACCTACGAGGCCGCCGACGCCAGCTTCGAACTGCTGCTGCGCGCCGAGGCGGGCACGCTGCCGGTCTACTTCGCGGTGGACTCCTGGCGCGCCATCACCGAGGACCGCCCCGACGGCAGCCACGCCAACGAGGCCACCGTCAAGCTGGTCGCCAAGGGCGAGGTCATCCACGCCGCCGGCGAGGGCAACGGCCCGGTGAACGCCCTGGACCGGGCGCTGCGCGCGGGCCTGGAGCGGATCTACCCGGAGCTGGCGAAGATCGGGCTGGTCGACTACAAGGTCCGCATCCTGGAGGGCCGCTCGGGCACCGACTCGACGACCCGGGTGCTGATCTCCACCTCCGACGGCCGCAACGAGTGGTCCACGGTCGGCGTCGCCGACAACGTGATCGCGGCCTCCTGGCAGGCGCTCTCCGACGCCTACACCTACGGCCTGCTGCGGGCAGGGGTCGAGCCGGCGTAACCAGGCGCGCCGGGTCTCCACCGGTGACCCATTTCACCCTTATGGGTCATCGGGCGTACCTTCGTACGTATGAAGGGCACCCCGACCCGCCGGCGTCTCGGGCGACCGGCCTCCATAGCAGCCGCAGCGCTCCTCACCACGTCGGCCGGCCTGGCGACCGGCGTGCCCCTTGCCTCCGCCGCGCCCACCGGGACAGTGGCCGCGGCGGAGTCCCGCCCGGCCGCCGCCCCCGCCGCGACCGACATCCAGGAGATCGGCGAGCGCCTGCGGGACAACCCCGTCTACGTCGACCCGCAGGCCGCCGGCCAGCTCTCGCAGGCCGAGGCGGCCGACCTCACCGACCGGATCGAGAACGCGGACCGCGCGGTGTTCCTGGTGGTGCTGCCCGCCGACTACCCCACCGACAACATCTTCGGCGACCTGCGCGCCGCCACCGGCATCACCGGCGTCTACGGCATACGCCTGGGCGACCGGTTCGACGCGCGGGCCGACTCGTCGGTGATGTCCCGCCAGGCCGTGAGCAACCTGGCCCGCAGCGTGGACGGCGAGCCGGCCCCGCAGCAGCTGAGCAACTTCACCGACCGGGCCCTGGACACCATGAGCGGGTCCGCACCCGACAGCTGGAACGGGCGCGGGGCCGGCGCGGCCAACGGCGTCGGCGCCCTGGTGACCGTCGGCGCGCTCGCCGCGGTGGTCGGGGGCAGCGCGCTGGTGGTCACCCGCCGCAGCCGCCGCCGGGCCGAGGCGGACCGGCGCGAGGCGCTGGAGCGGCTGCGGGTCGTCGTGGACGAGGACATCACCGCGTACGGCGAGGAACTCGACCGGCTGGACTTCCACCCGGGCGAGCCCGGCGCCGATGACGCGATGCGCGCGGACTACGCGCGGGCGCTGGACAGCTACGAGGACGCCAAGACGAAGATGGCGGCCGCCCAGCGGCCCGAGGACGTCAAGGGCGTCACCGAGACCCTGCAGGACGGCCGGTTCGCGCTCGCCGTGCTGGCCGCGCGGCGGGAGGGCCGTCCCCTGCCGGAGCGGCGCGCACCCTGCTTCTTCGACCCGCGGCACGGGCCGTCGGTGGCCGACGCGCGGTGGACGCCGCCCGGCGGCACGGCGCGTGACGTGCCGGTGTGCGCCGCGGACCAGGCGCGGCTGGCCGACGGGCTCGACCCGATGATCCGCGAGGTCGACACCGGGTACGGCACCCGCCGCCCGTACTGGGACGCGGGACCGGTCTACGGCCCCTGGGCCGGCGGCTACTTCGGCGGCGCGCTGCTGCCGGGACTGCTGGTGGGCACGATGCTCGGCGGCATGATGGCGGGACCCGCCTACGGGGCGGGATGGGGCGGCGGCTACGGCGACGGCGGCGGGTTCGAAGGCGGCGACTTCAGCGGCGGCGACTTCAACTCCGGTGACTTCGGCGGCGGGTTCGGCGACGGCGGTGGCTTCGGGGGCGGCGGAGGCGGAGACTTCGGCGGCGGCTTCTGACGCCGGCCCGTCCGGGAATCATGGCGAAGGGGGCGACTCACATGTAGCGGCCGCCCCCAAGGGCTCGTTACGTCAGATACGTCAGACCGCCGCGTAGACGGCGGAGAGGTACTGCGCCCCCTGCTCGGACCCGACCAGGCCCGCCTTCATCTCGTTCATCACGTAGCAGAAGGTCATCCTCCGCTCGACGTCCATGACGATCTGCGAGCCGCCCCAGCCGCCCCAGAAGCAGATCCGGCCCTCCGGGATGAACGGCACCCCGGCCGGCTCCGGCAGCGCGTAGCCGATGCCCCAGCGCAGCGGGACGCCCAGCACCCGGTCGACGCCCCGTGCCTGCTCGCGGAAGATCAGCTCCACCGTCTCCGGCGACAGCAGCCGCACCCCGTCGACCTCGCCGCCGCGCGAGATCACGGAGAGGACCCGCGCGATCGAGGCCGCGTTGCCGTGACCGTTGGCCCCGCCGATGTCGGCCCGACGCCACTGCTCCGTGTTGGCGACCTCCGCCCGCAGCGGCGCGCTCGTCAGCGTCCTCATCAGCACGCTCGACGGGTCGATCGCGCTCTGGTCGACCGGCGGCGGGGGCGGCGGGATGATCTCCGCGCAGCGGTCCCGGTCCTCCTCCCGCGCGCCGATGCGGAAGTCCGCGCCCAGCGGGCCCGCGATCTCCTCGTCGACGAACCGCTTGAGCGGCCTCCCGTCGACCCGGCGGACCACCTCGCCGACCAGGTGACCGAAGTTGAGCAGGTGGTAGCCGGAGCCCTCGCCCGGGGTCCACCACGGCTCCTGCGCGGCGAGGTGCGCGGTCGAGCGCTCCCAGTCGAAGATGTCCGCCGCGTCGAACGGCGCCGCCCAGCCGGAGACGCCGGACGTGTGGCTCAGCAGGTGCCGGACCAGCACGCCCTCCTTGCCGCCCGCCGCGAACTCCGGCCAGTACTTGGCCACCGGGGCGTCGACGTCCAGCTCGCCGCGGTCCACGAGCATCAGCGCGGCCAGTGAGGTCAGCGTCTTGGTCGTCGACCACACGTTGACCAGGGTGTCCCGCTCCCAGGGGCGGGTGCGCGCCCGGTCGGCGTGACCGCCCCACAGGTCGACCACCCGCTCGCCGTCGACGTCCAGGCAGATCGACAGCCCGGTCTCCGTCCCGGCGGCCAGGTTGGCCTCCGCCGCCTCCCGCACCGCCGCGAAACGCTCGTCCACGAATCCGTTCAGCTCGCCCACGCGCTGCCCCTCGTCCCTTCCCAGTCCGGGGCCCGACCCGAGCGCCCGCCCCGCCGACGACTGCACAGTAAGAGGTCAGGACCTCGCCGGGGAACGCGCCGGAGGCGATCCGGTGCACGCGCACAGCTCCGAGCCGCGCTTCATGGCCCGAAGTCTCCTCGTAGGACCCGATGGCTACGACTCACCGGTTCTCCGGCCGTCCTCGCGCGGGCACACGGCCTCCACGCCTGGAACCGTGGACGCCATCGCCCTTGTCCCGAACGGTTGTTGACCCGATTTCAGGAAGCTAGGGTTCGATCTTCGCATCGACAGCTCAAGCTCCCCGCCTCAGGAGGCACCGTGCAAAACCGTCAAGGCTCCCCTGTTCGCCGGCTGTTGCTCGTGATGCTGACATCCGTCGGCTTGGTCTTCACGGCCAACGGCACCGCGTCGGCGGCCACCACGTTCAACATATACGGGTACAGCCTCAATCCCGACGGCCGACAGATCGAAGTCCTCCGCGACGGCAGTTATCGGGGCCAGGGCCTGTACAACGCGGACCCACAAGACGGGGTCCAGCCCGTGCCCGGTGACGCGTTCCGGGCCTGCGACTCGTACGCGGACGGTAAGGGCATCGAAATCCACCGCAGAGTGGGCGGTGGCTCGTGGCAGGTCATGTCGAGCACCCGTGGGAAGAGCTCGCCGTGGTGCGACCTCTGGAACAGCGCGAACTTGGCCGAGGGCACCGCGATAGACATTCGCGCGTGCATCGTCGACGGGGACTCCGCCACCTGCTCCGCCGCCGAGAGAACCTACGCCTGACAGCGGAACCGGAGGAGTGGCAGCCCATGGACCTCGGGCTGCCACTCCTCCGGTTCGGCCAACCGGCCTCCGCTACCCCGCCAGCTTCGCCAGCGCCGCGTCGACGCGGGCGAGGGTCGCGTCCTTGCCCAGGACCTCCAGGGACTCGAACAGCGGCAGGCCCACCGTGCGGCCGGTGACCGCGACGCGGACCGGGGCCTGGGCCTTGCCGAGCTTGAGGCCGTGGGCCTCGCCGGCGGCCAGGACGGCCTCCTTGAGGGACTCCGCGGAGGACCAGTCGGCGGCCTCCAGCTTCTCGCGCGCCGTGCGCAGCAGCGCGTCCGAGCCCTCCTTCATCGCCTTGTTCCACGAGGCCTCGTCGAAGACGGGCTCGGGCAGGAAGAGGAAGTCGACGTTGGAGGTGATCTCCGACAGGACGCGCAGACGGGTCTGCGCGTGCGGGGCGATCGCCGCCCACTTCGCCTCGTCGAAGTCCTCAGGGGCCCACGGGGCGAACGGCGCCCGCAGCCACGGCTCGCAGCGGGCCGCGAACTCCTTCGGGTCCAGCAGCCGGATGTGGTCGCCGTTGATGGCCTCGCACTTCTTGAGGTCGAAGCGCGCCGGGTTCGGGTTGACGTCCTTCAGGTCGAAGGCGGCGACCATCTCCTCGATGGAGAAGACGTCCCGGTCGGCGGAGAGGGACCAGCCCAGCAGCGACAGGTAGTTCAGCAGGCCCTCGGGCAGGAAGCCCTGCTCGCGGTACAGGTTGAGCGAGGCCTGCGGGTCGCGCTTGGAGAGCTTCTTGTTGCCCTCGCCCATCACGTACGGCAGGTGGCCGAAACGCGGGACCGCCTTGGCGATCCCCAGCTCGATCAGCGCGCCGTACAGCGCGACCTGGCGGGGGGTGGAGGAGAGCAGGTCCTCGCCGCGCAGGACGTGGGTGATCTCCATCAGCGCGTCGTCGACCGGGTTCACCAGGGTGTACAGCGGGGCGCCGTTGGCCCGGACGATGCCGTAGTCCGGCACGTTCTCCGGGGTGAAGGTCAGCTCGCCGCGCACCAGGTCGTCGAAGGTGATCGTGGTGTCGGGCATCCGGAAGCGCACGATCGGCTTGCGGCCCTCCGCCTCGTAGGCGGAGACCTGCTCGGCGGTCAGCTCACGGCAGTGGCCGTCGTAGCCGGACGGGCGGCCGGCCGCGCGGGCGGCCTCGCGGCGCTCGTCGAGCTCCTCGGCGGAGCAGTAGCAGTGGTAGGCGTAGCCGCCGTCCAGCAGCTTCCGCGCCACGTCGCGGTAGATGTCCATCCGCTGCGACTGCCGGTACGGCGCGTGCGGGCCGCCGACCTCGGGGCCCTCGTCCCAGTCGAAGCCCAGCCAGCGCATCGCGTCGAGGAGCTGCTCGTACGACTCCTCCGAGTCGCGGGCCGCGTCGGTGTCCTCGATGCGGAAGACCAGGGTGCCCTGGTTGCGCCGGGCGAACGCCCAGTTGAACAGGGCGGTGCGCACCAGGCCCACGTGGGGGTTACCGGTGGGGGAGGGGCAGAAACGTACACGGACTGGTGCGCTAGCCACGCTTGACAACCTTGTTGGTGAGAGTGCCGATGCCTTCGATGGTGACGGCGACCTCGTCGCCGTCCTGGAGCGGGCCGACGCCCGCCGGGGTGCCGGTGAGGATCACGTCGCCCGGCAGGAGCGTCATCGCCGCGGAGATGTTGACGACCAGGTCCTCGACGGAGTTGACCATCTGCGCGGTGGTGCCCAGCTGGCGCTGCTGCCCGTTGACCGTGCACTGGACGGCGAGGTCGGAGTGGTCGAGCTCGGTCTCGATCCAGGGACCGAGCGGGCACGAGGTGTCGAAGCCCTTGGCGCGCGCCCACTGCTGCTCACGGCGCTGCACGTCGCGGGCGGTGACGTCGTTGGCGCAGGTGTAGCCGAGGATGACGTCCTTGACGCGCTCCTTGGGGACCTCGCGGCACATCCGCCCGATCACCACGGCGAGCTCCGCCTCGTGGTGGAGTTCCTGGGAGAAGGACGGGTACTGGATGACGTCGCCGGAGCCGATCACCGAGGTGGACGGCTTGAAGAAGGCGAACGGGTCCTGCGCCGCCTCCCCGCCCATCTCGGCCGCGTGCTCCGCGTAGTTGCGGCCGAACGCGACGACCTTGCTGGGCAGCACGGGCGGCAGGAGGCGGACCTTGCTCAGCGGGACCTTGGTGCCGGAGAGCTCGAATTCCGCGAACGGGATGCCCTTGATGATGTCGAGGACGAGTTCGTCCTGCTTGTCGCCCTCGACCACGCCGAAGGCGACGTTCCCGTCGATGGAGAATCTGGCGATGCGCACGGGATCCTGGTGCCCCTCACTGAGCTGCCGGCCGGAGTCTGACGCTCCAGGCTAACGCGGAGGGAGGGGCCGGTGGTGCGCGCCGTCCGGACGGGCGGCGGGAGTGCCGCGGCGCCGCTACTCGGCGGTCGCGCGGACCGGGACCTCGTTGAGGATCGTGCGGCGGGGGTTGGCCGTCTGGGCCGGCAGGTCGACGGAGTGCTCCAGCTCCTCGCCGAGCAGGTGCGCGGCGTCTTCCAGGTGCGCCAGGGTGGTGCGGCGCGGGTTGGCGGTGTTGCGAGAGCTCATGTTCGTCTTCACTGTCGTTCGGACCCCTCTGATGGCGGGTGCTGCTGCGTCGGGTGCGGCATCGGGCGGACGTCGGCGGCCCGCCGACGTTCCCTCTCCAGGGTCAGGCTAAAACGTCAGACTAAACGCGCGTTTCACCGTCCAACCGGTGAAGGGTACGTGAATCCTTAGTGATTTTCCTCACGTGACCACCCGTCATTCCGGGCCGAACGGGCGAAACGGTCACGGGGCGATAGCGGACATAAGTAAGTGAAAGTCTCCATTCCGCTCCTGATCATGGCGACTGGGACACCTGTGCGAGCCATGCGGTACCTGGGGGAACACCCGTTTTGCCCGGTGTAAGCCTCCACGGGGTGTGACGCGGCCGGTACAACGTGTCATCTGGGTCACGGCCTGCCCTACGGGCCTTGTTGAGGATCGGCCACTGTGCTGGAATTCCACGGACCGTCGTGGAACCAGCCGACGCTCCGGTGCGCCGACAGCTCCGGGCGGAGGTCAGGAGGGGGAAGAAGCGCCGGTCCATCACGACCACGTAGGTCACTTCACGACCACACAACGGGGGCGCAGCCCGAACGCGCCCTCGCATACGCCGACACCGTCCCTTCCCCCGGAGGGACGCCTGGTCCAGAGGTTGCGACGCTAGTGCAGGGACGTTTCAAGAGGGATGGCAGCGCTTCGGCGGAGCCGGAGCCACACAACGGGACCGCACGCGGTGCCTCGCCCCAGCACGCCCAGGGCCAGGAACCGGACGGCGACGCGGCCGCCCCGGTGCTGAAGCCGGCCGGCGGCGGATCCACGGGCCCGGGCTCCCGCATAGCCCTGCGCAACTGGCGCATCTCCACCCGACTGGTCTCGCTGCTCGCGCTGCCCGTGGTCGCCGCGACCACGCTGGGCGGACTGCGGATCAGCGACTCGCTCGAGGACATGCAGCAGCTGGAGAACATGCAGCTGCTGACCGAGATGACCAAGCAGGCCACCGAGCTCGCCACCGCGCTCCAGGAGGAGCGCGACGTGACGGCCGGCCCGCTGGCCCACGGCGGCGCGGACCGCGACTACAAGGTCAAGACGCCGCGCGAGAAGACCGACCGCGCCAAGAGCACCTTCCTCAAGGACACCGAGGCCGTCGACGACCAGCTCACCGAGGGTGAGCTGCAGGGCGTCCGCGACAGCCTCGTCGGCCTCGTCGGCGAGCTGCGCGACCTCGACAAGCTGCGCAAGAACGCCTACGACTCCAAGGGCAACGCCACCCAGACGGTGGAGTCCTACCACCGGCTCATCACCCAGCTGCTCGACCTCTCCACCGACATGGCCGAGGCGACCAGCAACCCGGAGATGATCCAGCGCACCCGTGCCCTGGCCGCCTTCTCCTCCGCCAAGGAGTACGCGTCCATGCAGCGCGCGGTCATCGCCGCCGCGCTCCCCAAGGACGCCGCCTCCTTCGCCAAGCTGTCCGAGAACGACCGCCTCTACGGCGAGGCCGCCATCGGCAGCGAGAAGAGCGAGCTGGACGCCTTCCAGACGATCTACGGCTCCGGCGCCAAGAAGACCCTCGAACCGCTCGGCAACAACAGCGTCATCGAGGCCGCGGACAAGTACGCGGACACCGTGCTCAGCCCCAAGGGCACGCGCAACGTGAACCGGCAGTCCTACCAGGACTGGGTGGACGACGCCTCCACCAAGCTCGAGTCGATGGAGAGCATCGAGCACACGCTCCTCGAGGAGATGGAGCAGAAGGCCCGCGAGCTCCAGGACGAGGCCCAGCGCGAGGCGCTGATCTCCGGTGTCCTGATCCTGGTCGTCCTCGGCGTCTCCCTGGTCGGCGCCTTCGTCGTGGCCCGCTCCATGATCCGCTCGCTGCGCCGCCTGCAGGACACCGCCACCAAGGTCGCCAAGGACCGCCTGCCCGAGCTGGTCAAGCAGCTCTCCGAGAACGACCCGCAGGACGTCGACACCACCGTCGAGTCGGTCGGTGTGCACTCCCGGGACGAGATCGGACAGGTGGCCTCGGCCTTCGACGACGTGCACCGCGAGGCGGTCCGCCTCGCCGCCGAGCAGGCCCTCCTGCGAGGCAACGTCAACGCGATGTTCACCAACCTCTCGCGCCGTTCGCAGGGCCTCATCCAGCGCCAGCTGACGCTGATCTCCGAACTGGAGTCCCGCGAGGCCGACCCGGACCAGCTGTCCTCCCTCTTCAAGCTGGACCACCTCGCGACCCGTATGCGCCGGAACGGCGAGAACCTCCTCGTCCTCGCGGGCGAGGAGCCCGGCCGCCGCTGGACCCGTCCGGTCCCGCTGGTCGACGTCCTGCGCGCCGCGGCCTCCGAGGTGGAGCAGTACGAGCGCATCGAGCTGTCCACGGTCCCCAAGACCGAGATCGCCGGCCGCGTCGTCAACGACCTCGTGCACCTGCTCGCCGAGCTGCTGGAGAACGCCACCTCGTTCTCCTCCCCGCAGACCAAGGTCCGGGTCACCGGTCACGCGCTGCCCGACGGCCGCGCGCTGATCGAGATCCACGACACCGGCATCGGCCTCTCGCCGGAGGACCTCTCCGCGATCAACGAGCGCCTCGCGGCGCCGCCCACGGTGGACGTCTCCGTCTCCCGCCGCATGGGTCTGTTCGTGGTCGGCCGCCTCTCGCAGCGTCACGGCATCCGCATCCAGCTGCGTCCCTCGGACTCCGGCGGCACGACCGCGCTGGTCATGCTCCCCGTGGACGTCGCCCAGGGCGACAAGAAGGCCGTTCCCGGCAAGGGCCAGGGCGGCGGCGGTGTCGCCGCGGCCGCGGCCGGTGCGGCGGCGGCCCGTCGCGGCGGCGCCGGCGCGGCCCTCGGCTCGGGCGCGCGTCCCGCGCTGCCCGCCCGTGACTCCGGCGGCGGAGCGTTCGGCCAGGGCGGCTCCGGCGGCCAGGGCGGCACGCCCGCCGGCGCTCCCGGCCAGGGCCGTCCCACCGCGGGCGCCGGTTTCGGCGGTCCCTCCGCGCAGGCCCCGCAGGCCGGCTTCCCGGCCGGCCCCGCGCAGCAGCAGAACCGCGGCTCGGTCCCGGCGCAGCGCACCCCGCAGCAGGGCCAGGGCGTGGGTCCGGCCGGCGGTCAGGGCAGGGGCCAGGGCCCCGGCGCCGGGCAGCAGAACCGCGCCCAGGGCGGCCAGTCCGGTCAGCGCCAGCCGCAGCTGCCGCCTCCGGGCGGCCCGCGTGCCGAGCTCCCCGGCGGCGCCCGTCCGGCCGACGGTCCGCGCGGTCACGACGACTTCGGTCACACCTCGCAGCTGCCGCGCGTCGACGACCAGCAGGGACCGGGCTCCACCGCCCAGTTCCCGCGCCCCGACTTCGACGGCCCCGCGCCGCAGCGGCAGCCCCAGGCGCCCGGCGTCCGCGGCCCCCAGCAGGGCGCCCGGCCGCAGGCCCAGCAGCCGCAGGCCCCTCAGCAGTACGGCAACACCGGCGCTCCCGCCGGCGGCCAGTACCCGCAGCAGGGCTACCCGGCCGCGCCGCAGGACCCGTCGTCCACGGGGCAGTTCCCCGCGCCGGGCCAGTACCAGGACCCGTCGTCCACGGGGCAGTTCCCCGCGCCGGGCCAGTACCAGGACCCGTCGTCCACGGGGCAGTTCCCGGCCCCGGGCCAGTACCAGGACCCGTCGTCCACCGGGCAGTTCGCGCAGCCCCCGGCCGACGGCCGGCAGCAGTACGGCGGCGGCTACGGCGCGCAGCAGCAGCCCGCGCAGGGCGACCTGCCGCCGGTCAACGGTCACACCGACGGCGGGACCCCGCTGTTCGACTCGCTGGAGACCAACTGGTTCCGCGGCCAGCAGCAGCAGGCCCCGGGCCCGCAGGGGCAGCAGCAGTACCAGCAGCAGCCGCAGGCCGGCCGGCCCGCCCCGCAGCAGCAGGCGCCGGGCCAGCCCCGCCGTCCGCAGCAGCCGCAGGCCCCGCAGCGCTCCCCCCAGCAGCCGGCGCAGCAGCCGCCGGCCCCGCAGCGGCCCGGCGCCCAGGCCGCCCAGCGGCCGTCCGCGGCCCCCTGGCGCAGCTCGCCAAACGACGAGCTGTCCCGCCAGGCCGAGCGCGCCCGCAAGCCCAGCGCGGGCGGCGTCACCACGTCCGGCCTGCCCAAGCGGGTGCCCAAGGCGAACCTCGTCCCGGGCACCGCGCAGCAGAACCAGCACACCGGCGGGCCGCAGGTCTCCCGCGCGCCCGACGCCGTGCGGGGCCGGCTGACCAATCTCCGCCGGGGCATCGCGCAGGGACGTCAGGCCACTTCGGGCCAGACCGGTTCCTTCCCGAACCCCACTCACCAGCAGGAGCGCTAGTTGAGCCCGATGAGCCAGGCTGCACAGAACCTGAACTGGTTGATCACGAACTTCGTGGACAACACGCCCGGGGTCTCCCACACCGTCGTCGTCTCCGCCGACGGTCTGCTCCTGGCGATGTCCGAGGGCTTCCCGCGTGACCGCGCCGACCAGCTCGCCGCGGTCGCGTCGGGCCTGACCTCGCTGACCGCGGGAGCCTCGCGGATCTTCGAGGGCGGTCACGTCAACCAGACCGTCGTCGAGATGGAGCGCGGCTTCCTGCTGATCATGTCCGTCTCGGACGGCTCGTCCCTGGCTGTCCTGGCCCACCCGGAGTGCGACATCGGCCTGGTGGGCTACGAGATGGCTCTCCTCGTCGACCGTGCAGGCGCCGTCCTCACGCCCGACCTGCGCGCGGAGCTCCAGGGCAGCCTGCTCCGCTGAGCTGCCCGCGCCATGTGACCGACACCCCCCACCGTCCGGCCGTCATGCACGCAACCCCCCACCGGCCCGCGGCACTTCAACCCGACTTGCTGTCCGCCCGGAGGATCAATGAACCCGCCTTCCGCCGCTCACGATCCGTACAGAGATCAGTACGGTGAAGAGGGGCCGCTGGTCAGGCCCTACGCCATGACCGGCGGCCGGACGCGGCCGCGCTACCAGCTCGCCATCGAGGCGCTGATCAGCACGATCGCGAATCCGGCACAGACCGGGGGACTCCTCCCCGAGCATCAGCGCATTTGTCACCTCTGCCACGAGGTGAAGTCGGTGGCGGAGGTGTCGGCCCTGCTGTCCATGCCCCTGGGTGTGGCGCGCATCCTCGTCGCCGACCTCGCCGAGGCGGGCATGGTCGCCGTCCACCAGCCGGGCGGCGACGAGAACAACGGCGGTGCACCGGACGTGACACTGCTCGAAAGGGTGCTCAGTGGACTTCGCAACCTCTGACGGAAGCCGGGCGACGACCTCGGCGAAGATCGTGGTGGCGGGCGGCTTCGGCGTCGGCAAGACCACGTTCGTCAGCTCCGTCTCGGAGATCAACCCGCTGCGCACCGAGGCGGTCATGACCTCCGCCTCGGCGGGCATCGACGACCTGAGCCACACGTCCGGGAAGACGACCACCACGGTCGCCATGGACTTCGGCCGCATCACCCTGGACCAGGATCTGATCCTGTACCTGTTCGGCACCCCCGGGCAGGACCGGTTCTGGTTCATGTGGGACGACCTGGTCCGCGGCGCCATCGGCGCGGTGGTCCTGGTGGACACCCGGCGTCTCGCCGACTGCTTCCCGGCGGTCGACTACTTCGAGAACTCGGGCCTGCCCTTCGTGGTCGCGCTCAACAACTTCGACGGGCAGCAGGCCTACCAGCCGGAGGAGGTGCGGGAGGCGCTGCAGATCAGCAGCGGCACCCCGATCATCACCACGGACGCCCGCCACCGCACCGAGGCCAAGGGCGCCCTGATCAATCTCGTGGAGCACGCGCTCATGGCGCGACTGCGCCCGTAGGCCCGCGGCCTGCGAAAACCCGGTCGCGCGCATGCCGGCGCGGCCGGGTTTCCGCTGTGCGGGAGCGGCGCGGAATTCGTGGGGGGTGCCGCGCGGAATGTGTTCGTGGTACACATCAAGTGCACCGTCGTGCACAGGAGTTATGACCTGCGTCAAAAGCCCCTTGTGGCCTTGGCCACCCGGGGGCAGGAGTTCATAACATTTCGACAGAGATATCTGTCACCTGATGACACAGGGCGCGGTCGGCCGGTGCCGCTACGCGTACGAACGCCCCGCCATTTGCCGGACGACACTCCTTATGTCCCTTTTACGGGTCCCTTTCGTTCCGTGGATCAGTCGCGTCCGGACGTTTGGAACTGTCCGTACCCACGTGCTGGAATGCCAGAACTGCCCATTGGTCACAAGGGCCCAGAGACACCGCGGCACGACGAAGGTGCCGACCGCCGAGAGGTTGTTGGTCGAGTGAGGCGAAGCAAGAACGGACCCGAGCCGTCGGCCCGGGGCAACTTCACGCCGCCCCCGCGGGCGGGGTCGGAGGAGCTGCCCGGTTCCGAGCCGGTGGTCACGCCCGATGCGGGCGGTGGCCGTTTCTCGCCCCGCAACTGGCGGGTGCGTACGCGTCTGAACGCGATCCTGCTGATACCCGTGGTCCTCGGTCTCATTCTGGCCGCCGTCGAGGTCAAGGGATCCATCGACACGTGGCAGGAGGCCGAGGACGCGGCCGCCACCGCGCGTGTCGTCCGCGGCGCCCTGAACTACGCCGACGCCCTGTCCGAGGAGCGTGACCTCAGCGCGGCCCCGCTCCTCGAGGGCAAGGGCAAGAACAACCCGGTCGTCAAGGAGCTCCGCGAGCGGAGCGACAAGGCCGCCGCCGAGTTCGAGAACCTCCTCAAGGACCTGCCGGAGACGCCGAGTCTCGAGCGCCGCCGCGACCTGTTCCTGGCGGCCGAGGAGATGCTCCCGGGCATCCGCCAGGTGGCGTACACCAAGCGAGCCCCCGGCACGACCACCGAGGAGGGGTACGTCAAGGTCATCCACCCCCTCATGGACTTCGCCAACGAGCTCACGCTCGACGAGGGCAACGTGTCCTCCTACGGCCGTACCGCGTACGCCATATCGCTCACCAAGGGCGCGCAGTCCCTGCAGCGCTCCATCGGCACCCACCTCCTGGTCAATCCGGACGCGGACGACAGTGGGCGGCTGAAGCAGCGCGTCACCCTCTCCTCGTACGCCTACCTCGAGCGCATCGCGATCGAGGAGTACACCGGCGCCGGTCGCGTCGAGGACCAGGAGCGCCTCGAGTCCGAGATGGTGGAGGTCAAGCGGAAGTTCGCGGAGACGGCGGCCGAGACGCCGTTCCACAAGAACCTCACCGACACCACCGAGATCATCGGCGCCATCCTCGTCAACGACCCGGGCACGACCGTGGGCAAGGCGACGCTGAAGCAGATCGGCATCACCGCCGAGACCTGGCAGGCGGTCAACGACCCGAAGTTCGAGGCCTACGGCAAGATCGAGTCCGATCTGACCGACGCCGCGGTGGAGGGCTCGCAGCAGGTCGCCGACGACGCCAGGACGGCTGCCTTCGTCGCCGCCGGCGCCGTGCTCCTCGCCCTGATCGCCGCCTTCGTGCTGGCCGGTCTCGTCGCCCGTCAGATGAGCCGCTCGATGCGCGACCTGCGCAACGCGGCCTTCGACGTCGCGGAGCAGCGCCTGCCGATGCTGGTCGACCAGCTCTCGCGCACCGACCCGGGCCGGGTCGACACCCGCGTGGTGCCGATCCCGATCAACACCACCGACGAGATCGGCGAGGTCGCCCGCGCCTTCGACCAGGTCCACCGCGAGGCGGTCCGGCTCGCCGCGGAGCAGGCACTGCTCCGGGGCAACATCAACGCGATCTTCACCAACCTGTCGCGCCGCAACCAGTCCCTGATCGAGGGCCAGCTGACCCTGATCACCGACCTGGAGAACAACGAGGCCGACCCGGACCAGCTGGAGAACCTCTTCAAGCTGGACCACCTGGCGACCCGCATGCGCCGCAACGGCGAGAACCTCCTGGTCCTCGCCGGCGAGGAGCCCGGCCGCCGCTGGGACCAGCCGGTCCCGCTGGTCGACATCCTGCGCGCCGCCTCCTCCGAGGTGGAGCAGTACGACCGCATCGAGCTGGCGGGCGTCCCGGAGGCCGAGATCCACGGCCGCGCCGTGACCGACCTCGTGCACCTGCTCGCCGAGCTGCTGGAGAACGCGACCACGTTCTCCTCCCCGCAGACCAAGGTCCGCGTCACCGCGACCCGTCTGCCGGACGGCCGCGTCATGATCGAGATCCACGACAAGGGCATCGGCCTCACCGCCGAGGACTTCGCCGACATCAACCACAAGCTGGCCAACCCGCCGACCGTGGACGCGGCGATCTCCCAGCACATGGGCCTCTTCGTGGTCGGCCGCCTGTCCGACCGGCACGGCATCCGCGTCCAGCTCCGCCCCTCGGGCGAGCAGGCCGGCACCACCTCGCTGGTCATGCTCCCGGACAACATCACGCACGGTGGCGCCGCGCAGAACGTGCCGGCCGACGAGTTCACGGTCTCGCAGATCATTCCGCAGCAGTACCAGCAGCAGGCTCCGATCGAGCAGGCCCCGCTGCGGACCGCCGCCGAGCTCGGCTTCGACGACAGCCGCTACCAGCAGCCGGGGGAGGACGCCCGCGAGCTCGACTCGGTGGGACGCCAGCTCCTGCGCGAGGAGCGCCGCGCCGCCCTCGAGGCCCAGACCCACCCGCAGGACTTCCCTGACGGCCAGGGCTACCAGGACGGCCAGGGCCAGGGCCAGGGGTACGACGAGGGTCAGGGCTACCAGGACGGCGGCTACGACCAGCAGGGCTACCAGGAGCAGCCGGGCTACGACGAGTCGTACTACGGCGCCGGCGAGCAGGGCTACGCGGAGCCCGGCCCGACGCAGCAGCAGGGCGACGGCCAGGACGGTTACCAGAACTACGGCGACCAGCCCTACCAGGGCGACTGGCAGCAGCAGGGCTACCAGAACGGCTACGCCGAGGGTTACCCGGCGGACGCGGGGGCGCCCCAGGGCGCTGACGCGGGCATGTCCAACGGCGTAGGCTTCGGCCAGGGCCCGGCGACGACCGACTCCGGGCTTCCGCGGCGCGGCGGCTTCGGTGACGGCGCCGGTCAGGGCAACGGCCAGGGCCCGGCAGCGGCCGGCGACGACTGGCGGTCCTCCAACGACGACCGCTGGCAGTCCGCCTCCAAGCTCAGCAAGCCCAAGGCGGGCGGAGTGACCTCCTCCGGCCTGCCGAAGCGGGTACCCAAGGCGAACCTCGTGGAGGGCACCGCCGAGGCGACCCCGCAGGGCGGTCCCCAGGTCTCCCGCAACCCCGACGAAGTGCGGGGCCGGCTGAGCAACCTGCGGCGGGGCGTCCAGCGTGGACGTACCGCCGGCAACGAAACGAACGGCCAGGCCGACGGGAACCAGTTCCGTGGTCCTGACAGCACCTACAACCAGGAGCGTTAGTGTGAGCCCGATGAGCCAGGCGGCGCAGAACCTGAACTGGTTGATCACCAACTTCGTGGACAACACCCCCGGTGTTTCCCACACCGTGGTGGTCTCCGCCGACGGCCTTCTTCTGGCGATGTCGGAAGGCTTCCCGCGTGACCGTGCGGACCAGCTCGCGGCGGTCGCCTCGGGTCTGACCTCGCTGACCGCGGGAGCCTCGCGGATCTTCGAGGGCGGCCATGTGAACCAGACCGTGGTCGAGATGGAGCGGGGTTTCCTCTTCATCATGTCCATTTCGGACGGTTCGTCACTCGCGGTGCTGGCCCACCCCGACGCGGACATCGGTCTGGTGGGGTACGAGATGGCACTCCTGGTCGACCGTGCAGGTACGGTACTTACGCCGGATCTGCGCGCGGAGCTTCAGGGAAGCCTGCTCAACTAGCAGGACCCGCGTGCGTCTTGGCGTCCCGAGACCGTAAGGTTTCGGGACGCGGCTTCCACACGTTGGGTGCCCGGCACAGTTGGAGGAGGAGAGAGAGTGGCAACACCCCCAGGCGGTCCGAACCAGGGCGGCTGGTCGTACGACCAGGGCCAGAACGGGCAGCACGGCGAGCAGTCGTACGACTTCTCCTCCGCTGCGAGCCACACGCACCAGCAGCCGTACGCTCCCCAGAACCCGCAGGGTCCGGGGCAGCAGCAGTCCCCTTACGGGCAGCCGGCTGCGCCGTACGACCGTCCTGTGGCTCCGCAGCGGAGGGCGCACGAGCCTTCGCCCGCCGGCGGCGCCTCACAGGCGGCCAAGAACCCCCTGGTGCGTCCGTACGCCATGACGGGCGGCCGTACCAGGCCCCGCTACCAGCTCGCCATCGAGGCGCTGGTGCACACCACCGCGCAGCCGCACCAGATGCAGGGGCAGCTGCCCGAGCATCAGCGGATCTGCAACCTCTGCCGGGAGATCAAGTCGGTCGCCGAGGTCTCGGCCCTGCTGCAGCTCCCTCTCGGCGTGGCCAGGATCCTCGTCGCCGACTTGGCGGAAGCGGGCCTGGTCGCCATCCATCAGCCCGGCGGCGACGAGAGCGCCGGCGGCCAGCCAGACGTGACACTGCTCGAAAGGGTGCTCAGTGGACTTCGCAAGCTCTGACGGTGGTCCTTCCCGCTCCACCACCTCAGCGAAGATCGTGGTGGCGGGCGGCTTCGGCGTGGGCAAGACCACGTTCGTCGGCGCGGTCTCGGAGATCAACCCGCTGCGCACGGAGGCCGTGATGACGTCCGCTTCGGCGGGCATCGACGACCTCACCCACACCGGGGACAAGAAGACCACCACGGTCGCCATGGACTTCGGCCGTATCACCCTGGACCAGGATCTGATCCTGTACCTGTTCGGCACCCCCGGGCAGGACCGGTTCTGGTTCATGTGGGACGACCTGGTCCGCGGCGCCAT
>NZ_JBHTVQ010000010.1:136622-137157 GCF_042792855.1 Streptomyces sp. NPDC056600 | reverse complement strand
TGGGGCGGGGGCGCGGCGGGGTGCGGCGCCCCGGCCGGGGCCGGTACAGGGCGAAACGATTCCCCCGGAGGGGCGTCGTGGCGTCAGTCGGCGAAGTTGGCGCCGACCACCGGGTAGCCCGCGGTCGAGACGCCGAGCGCGCTCGGGGAGAGCGCGCGGGAGCCGGTCGCGGTGATCTTGCTGCCGCTGGAGGGCAGGTAGACCAGGTTGCCGTTGCCGTCGTTCTCGCCGGTGCCGACGACCAGGTCGGCCTTGCCGTCGCCGGTGACGTCGTCCAGCTTCACGTCCATGCCGAACATGTCGTACTTCTCGTTGGAACCGGGGACGCCCGCGGTGTCCTGGTGGAAGGACTGGGAGCCGGTGCCGGTGATGCCGGAGGCGTTCCCGTAGAGCACCAGCACGGTGCCGGTGTCGGTGGCGGCGTCGATGTTCTCGCCGGCCACGCCGATCGCGAGGTCGAGGAAGCCGTCGCCGTTGACGTCACCGAGGTCCAGCTCGTGGCCGAACTGGTCGTTGGTCTCGCTGGTGCCGGGGC